>DAOMRL010000071.1:374-4698 GCA_035445865.1 Candidatus Levyibacteriota bacterium | reverse complement strand
CGTCCGCTAACTGGCGGATCTCTTAATGCAAGAATTATTTAAACAAATTAGATAATAATTTGCAAGCAGAATATCCTATCGCATTTTGTCAGAAATTTTTATTTGTAGTTAATTCTCCATTTTCACACATAAAATATAATCCTATAATATTGACAAATTCTTTATTTTTTGCTATAATGCACCCGCACTTTTAAATAACTCATTTGCGGTATTCTACTTACAACCCTTGTCAGCAGAACACTGCAAGTGAGTGTGGACAGGACACTAACTTGTAGCGGAGATGGGACCCATGATGGACCCAATTTGCATTAGGGACCAAAGAAAGGACCCTACCAATGGCTATCTTTTACAAGTCCGCAAACAACTCCGTCTATGCGGTCGTCTCGGAAGAGACGAAAAAAGAGATGGATAATCTGCGTGATCTGATTCAGAAATGTCGCGTTAAGGGTCTGCCCGAACCGCAGCTTCCACAGGTGACGCCGGTATTCACGTTCAGCCGTCCAGACCACCATCTCTTCCCTTATATGACTGGGACCATTGAGTGCATGAACATGTTGCTCAGCGGACACACTGTCTTACAGGGATCTCTCTGGGTGCCATTCTCGAATGGCACTTCTGAGTACGAGATGGATTTCGTGACCAGTCTGGATGAGGCGATAGAGGCCTTTGGCCTTGTTCTTTCGCCCTCATCTCATGATAGGGTTACCGAAGCGCTCGAATTCGTGCGCTAGGATTTTGCAGACCTGTCCTCTGCAGATCAGTACGGGCGGGGGATTCGTCCCTCGCCCGTACATTATTCTTCATAGAGAATAAAACAATTCTTAACTTCTATTTCCCATTTTCAGATTTCCTACGAAACGTGTATAATAAAGTCCACAATGGCAGCTGATAAATACTCCGCAGTTTGGGTCAGTCATTCTTCGATTAATGATTTTTTGAGATGTCCTCGTGCATATTTTTTGAAAAATGTATACAAAAATCCTGACACAGGTCGAAAGATTCAGTTAGTTACACCTCAGATGTCTTTAGGAGCAGCAGTACACGATACATTAGAATCCCTCTCAGTACTTCCGACAGAGAGAAGATTTAGTGAATCTTTGATGGATCGATTTGAGTTATCGTGGAAAAAAGTTTCAGGTAAAAAAGGAGGATTTACTACTGAGGAAGCAGAAGTAGAGTTCAAAGAACGAGGGAAAGCGATGATTGAGCGAGTATGGAGAAATCCTGGACCGCTCAAAAATTTGGCAGTAAAAATAAAAATGGATATTCCTCACTATTGGCTCTCAGAAGAGGACGGAATAATTTTATGCGGACTGATAGACTGGCTTGAGTATGACCCTGATACTGATAGTGTCCATATTATTGACTTTAAAACAAGTAAAACAGAGGAAAACAAAGAAAGTTTACAACTTCCAATTTATCAACTGCTGGTTACAAATTGTCAATCTCGCGCACTGACAAAAGCAAGTTATTGGTATCTTGAGAGAAATGATGAACCAACCGCAGTAGAATTATCTGATCTGGATCAAGCACACGAAGATATCCTGAAAATTGCCCGCCAAATCAAAGTTGCCCGTCAATTAAGCAGATTTAAATGTAGTCATGAAACAGGATGTTATGCTTGCGCACCGTATGAGGCGATAGTAAATGGGGAGGCAGAACATGTTGGGGTAGATGATCACAATAAAGATCTGTATTTATGGAATCAAGAGATTAGTGATGAAGATATGAGTGAAATCCTCTAGGTATATGATGCGTAATATACTCATAATTGTTGTATTGCTGAGTATTGGTGGAGTGGGCATCTATTTTTTGTTTTTTCGCAGCCCCTCTGGTGACACAGTAGAATTTACCAATACTCCAAAAAGTACTTTTGATGAAAAAAATGAGTATGTAAATAAGCAAGCACAATTTTCTATACAATACCCGAATACATGGAATTTTGAGATTAAAGAAATTGAAGATCCTTTGGGAAATTCAGAACACGATGAAACAACAAAAGGAATTCGTTTAAGAGGACAGAGTGGATACATTGATCTGTATTGGGGAGAGTCATATGAAAAAGGTGGATGTACTCAAAAAGTATCTCAGCTTCAAATAGCAGATGAAACAATTGACGTATGTAATTTTGTACAAGATGATAATTCAGAGATCTGGAATCAGATAGTAAAAGACAGAGGAGAGCTTATTTTTTGGGCAAATGTATATGCTGCTTCTCCATCTGCTCAGACAAGAAATCTAATTTTAGAAGTATTTTCTACGCTTAAATTTTTAGAATAAGGTAGTTTTTGACTCCGACTAAATCGGGGTTGACAAACTATTGTCATTTCCCGTAACGTATAGATATGCGTATAAAATTAAGTATTGCCACTGCTGCGTTTCTTTTTTTTGCAGTTGTACCAATGGTAGGTGCACAAGAAACACTTGAGATTGTCCCAGACAATTCTTCTGCTACCGCTACCCCAAGTCCTGCCACCGCACGTCCAGTTATGCAAAGAGAAATCTCTCCTATCCGAGAAGTTATGATAACAAAAGACTTTCGTACACAAGTGACAGAAAAAAGAGACGCAGCAAGAGAAGCGGCTAAAGTCCGTCGTGATGCATTACGAGATAAGATAGACAGTATGCAGGATGCTCAAAAAAAAGCAGTACTCCAGCGACTTGATACTCGATTTGAGACAATCAATGATACGACTACTCAAAAATACTCACTGGCTCTAGAACAGATGAGTATGATGTTGGATAGAGTGGGTTCTGAGGCTGCAAATTTTAAATCCAATGGCGCAAATACTCTAGCTCTGGATGCAGCCATTACTCGTGCAAGAACCGCTATTACAACAGCAGAAAATGCTGTATCGACTCAGGCAGGAAAAACTTATGTAATGTCAGTACCTACAGAGATGGGAGCACGTACTGCTGCTAATACAACAGTCACTCAATTTAGAACAGACTTGCGAAGCACTTATTTGACTGTTTCTGCCGCAAAACAAGCAGTCAGAAATGCTGTTACTGCTTTGATTACCGTTCAAAAAGCACCTATTGCACCGTCTCCGGTTGCAAGTGAGAGTGCAAATGTAGGAGAATAATACTATGGATAACCCTAATCAACCAAATAACACAGATCAAGACAATAATAATTCCCCTGTTGATCAAGGTGCTGCTGATTCAGGTCCAGTTGATTCTGGGTTAAGTCAGAGTCCTGCATTTCCAACAAGCACACCGCCTGAGTCTCCTGCAACACCAGAGCAAACGCCTCCTGTAGTGCCATCAAGTGATGGACCACCAGTAGTATCTCAATCTTCTGATGGCAAAAAACCAATGGGAATAATGATTGGAGCCTTACTTTTGCTCATTGTAATCTTTTTAGGGTTACTCTTTTTCTTTGTTTTTAACAAACCAACAGAACCTGAACAACCTACCCAACAACTTCCAGTTGAGGATCTCCAACCAAGCCCTGTTGTAACAGTTAGTCCAACTCCGGAGCTGACAGAAGACGCAATTGACGATATTGATATTGGTAGCCCCGAAGCAGAACTTTCTCCAATTCAAGACGACCTCGACGAATTATAATTCCCTTGTTAGTAGTTCTTAACGATAAATTTCTAAACCGGTAGTGGATAATATTACTTACTTAAATGAAGTTTGTATAATTTCAGTTTACTTAGTTTAATAAATCTCAAAGTTCTCAAGAAGTTTTTTATTTCCTTCGATTTGATAATTCAGTAGATCTGAGTACACACCTTTTTTCTTCGAGAGTTCGTGTGGACTGCCATAATCGACTACTTTACCGTTATCGATAACTACTATTTTATTTACATTTTGGATTGTCGAAAATCTATGGGCAATGATGATTACTAATTTATCTTTCATTAAATTTTCTAATGCATTTTGTACTTCTTTTTCACTTTTTGCATCAAGTGAACTGGTTGCTTCATCCATAATTAAAATGGGGGCATTTTTCAGAATCGCACGAGCTATTTGGATACGTTGTTTTTGTCCACCTGAAAGTTTGACTCCTCTTTCTCCGACAAGACTGTCAATTCCTTTGGGCAATTTTTGTACAAATTCATATGCATATGCTTTTTTAAGTGCGTCAATCACGTCTTTTTCTGATGCATTTGCTGTGCCGTATTCTACATTTTCTCTAATAGTCGATGAAAAAAGCTCATTATCCTGGAAGACGAGCGAAATATTATTGCGGATATATTGATGATCTAATTCTGCATAGTTTACTCCATTGAGATAAATTGAGCCATCGGTGGGATTATAAAATTTCAAAATCATATTAACGATTGTGGACTTACCCGCACCGCTATGACCAACT
>DAOMRL010000071.1:0-364 GCA_035445865.1 Candidatus Levyibacteriota bacterium | reverse complement strand
AATGCTACAGTTTCATTGGGGTGTATGGTAAAAGAAATTTTTTGTAATACCTGCTCACTTTTTTCATACGAAAAAGAGACATCTTCAAAAACAATTGTTGGGTTTTCAATTCGGTCAGTATTTATAGGTGCTGAATAGTCTTCTGTAGATTTGAGATTTAATACTTCAAAATATTCTTTAGAAATTTTTTTAATCCTTAATTGATTAGAATGTTTATAAATACTAGTTTCAGGTAAAAAAAAGGAAATTAAAAGAATTACTGAAAATGAGAAAATAAATAAGAAATAAAAAATATAATACCACGTAAAATGAGCAACAAAAAAACTACCTAAACTTGGTGCAATCAAAGGAGCTAATCCCATTA
>DAOMRL010000070.1:0-4743 GCA_035445865.1 Candidatus Levyibacteriota bacterium | reverse complement strand
GTATGTAGATGTTCCAAGTCCTCGCATTGTATAGGTATATCCTGGATACGAGTTAAGTGTTGTAACTTTTTTAGGTTGGATCACTTCTAAGGTTCCATCTGCGGTTGATTGTTGGATTCGGGCGTCTACAAATGCCTCAAGTGATTGTCCTTGCAGATCAATCGATTCAAATACCACAACTACACCGTCATACATTTCGGTCTGACCTTGCTGAGTAGGTCCTGTTTTACTGATACGAGTATGTATAGGATCGTCAGTGTGTAATTGATAGTCATTAGGGTAGAGGATAGTATATACATCGCGGGGATCACGAAAACTACTTCCTCCCATCCGTAAACTATTTGTATCTGGTGTAGAAGTAATGAATGGATCAGAGTTTATATCTGGTGTAGAGGTTTTATTTGCAGGGTTTGATTGTTGAGATTGCATAAAAGCATATCCACCAAATGCTACTAGTACACATATTACAGCAATAAGTATTACTCGTTTCATTTATTTATTATAACAGTATAGTACAATTTTCCACAGTATCAGTATTTCAGAGGGATGAGAGTTTAGCAATAGTTAGATTGGGGTTTGCAGGCTTTGATAAGCAAACTCCGAACTTTATGGTACAAACTAAACCAGTTTGACCTTCAAAGACTGCAACAATTTCTAAATCCTCAACCAGTCTATAATCTACACCTTGCGAGCTAATGCCAAAATCCATTCAACTTCTGGTCTGCCTTTGGGATTTCTATCTGTTTCCCTGTATTGTTCTATCGAAATAAGATTGAATCTTGACTCTTTTAGTAAGTTCTCAAGCTCTGGTTTAGTGAAATACTGGAAAAACCTGTCATGTTTTGATAATGAATCTGTTACTACAGATGTCTTGTCTTTACCAGTTTGAGCTTTGACTAATACATGAAGGACAGCAGACTGCTTCATAACTCTGTTGAACTCCTGTAGTGCTTTTTTGACCTCATCCACTGTTTCCAAGTGAAGCAAAGATGCGTGAGACCAGACCCCATTAAACTCAGAGTCTGAAAAAGGCATGGAGAGCATGTTTCCTTCAACAAACTCAATATCTGGAAATGTTTTATGAGCAACTTTTATAAGTCCTGAGGAATAATCCAGACCGATTGTATTCAATCCTTTCTTAGAAAGAAGATCCGTATCTCTCCCTGATCCACATCCTGCATCCAATACCTTTGACCCAGGTGATAATTGTTTGGCAAAATGGTCAATTTCTTCTAGTGAAGCATTCTGAGAAGCAGCCTGTGCATATTGCTCAGCATTTTGATTGTACCACTCAATAGTATCCTGAAATCCTTTTATTTTCATACGTATATTGTACCAGTTCGAATCTCTTTACGGGGTGATTAGTTTGATATAGTTTAATGAGACTAAGGAAAATGCAGGTCCGCCGCGATTTGAACGCGAAATATCAGTTTTGGAGACTGATGTGATACCATTTCACCACGGACCTATGTAGGTACACGTATTATATGGAAATTTAGGTTTGCATGCAATTAATCATCTCCTGCAGCAATATCTAATGCGAAATAATACTGTGTTGGACGTGATGGAAGATCAAGTGGAGTACTATCAGTAATGTGATCCTGAGTGTTTGGTGAAGCGTTAAGATAGCCAATTATGTACTCTTTTCCTCTTTCCATGATCTCATCATAATAAATGTGGTGGTTCATAGCCATTTTATCAAGAAATGTATGGACTTCAAGAGAAACAGCAACACCGTTTTCTTTGACTCCTGTGCCACCATGTGATTTAGGGATTTTGTGGTGAATTTGCAGCGGGTCATCAACTTCTAATACTGCACATTTATACCCTTGCTGTTGGAGAATTTGTCTTCGAACAGCAGCGGAAAATTTTGGAGAGACACGATTTCTCTTTTTTATTTTTTCAAATGTTTGTAGTTCATCATCAAGTGAACGTCTTTTTTTTGAAGAGCGGCGAATAGATAACGGTATAGATTGGTGATCATGAGGAGACGAGTGTAGCTCAGTATTGCTGTAACGATTCAAGATTTCTTGCGACACATTTTATGGTACAAAAAAACAACGGAGCAATCAATATGTTTTTGTATTTCAAACTGGACAGAAATTGCTTATACTCAAAACAATGAGTATCTTTTCTCTTTTTCTAACCCTCTTATTTATCTTGTTATTAATTATGTTTTTCTTGCCGGACAGTTGGGAAGTAATAAAAACTACTGTTATTCCCAAACATATCAAGCATGGTACACGACCGTATAGAGATTTAGAAAAATGGGAAAAAGAGTATCTACGTGATTATATAAATCTCAATGATTTTAGAATTGGTAAAAGATGGTTCATCCAAGGTATTGCGATGGGGATAATTATTGTAATCCCGTTAGCTATTTGGCTTGCGATGAACACTAATATGGATGGAGACTCGTTTGAAGGTCTAATAAAAGGTGGAGTTCTACTTGTGATTATAATTGGAGCAGTTTGGCAGGCATATATGACTACTCGCATGAATATAAAAAGAGATTTAGACTCGCCTGTGCATATCGAAGTTAAAAAATTCAATTCAGAAGAAAAAGATATAAGTAAGCGTGATCAATTTATGAAATATAAAGTTGGGAAGATGGTAGTTAGTTTGTTTCGTACAAATCCCCAGTATCACAACATTGTTAAAAACATACCTGACGGAGCAGTTGTTGCTGTGGAGTATAGTCCTCGGTCCAAATTTATTTGGGACATCCACCCATTAACTGAAAACGGTGCTAAAAAATATGGAGAGTTGCAAGCCTGTTTTGTATATTGTCAAAAAAACGCAATCGGATATAGATATCGTACATTATCTGATCAAGAGAAGGCGACACTTCTTTCCAAACGCAAATGGGAAGAAAATATTTGGGATTCACAAAATCCAGTTTATAAATTTAAAGGAGAGGCAACGATATCACAGTATAGAGGGAAATACACGCTGCATATTGCAGAGGTAGACATCTCAACAAAGAATGTTATAAACAAAGAACAACGAAAAGCATTAGAGAGCAGAAGAAACGAAATACTGGATATCGACTTTAGTCCTTTTACCTATACTATTTGGCGAGTTGGAGTATTTGAATAATATAGCTTATGCAATTGAGTGGTATTCCTTGTGTTAGTATTGACAATATCTTATGAGAGGTGTATTTTTATAGCTATGAGTCACAATAGAGAAAATCCTCTTCCTCAAGATACAGTATCTCCAGACCCTTCTCTTGAAGGTAACATTGAATCCCAGAACATTGCAGTTGCTAAGACTGTGGAAGATTGGTATGAAAATAAAGAGCGTTTTCTTCAAGATCATATACTTTTAGGTCTATCTGATTTGGGATTTCCAGCTGAAGAAGCTAAAAGAGTCAGCACTGATTTATTCCAGAGTGCAAATGAAGAATGGAATTCTATGACAGCTAATGTTCCGATTCCTCGTGAATTCAGAGATGAAGAATCTGGAGAATAGTTAGTTCCCCTTATTAAAATCCAGCTATCCATAAACGTAGATGTTACAAAGATCTTCTTGTTTTCGTATGCTAAGTATGTAAACTCATAGTATTAAAATGCTGATTTCATGGTACAATAGAAGACATATGAAAGTAGGGACAGTTGCATTAATTGGGAGGCCAAATACTGGCAAATCTACACTAGTAAATAATCTGGTGGGGCATAAAGTAGCTATAACATCTCCAAAACCTCAAACAACTCAATTTCCGATATATGCTGTGTATGAAGATACAGAGGCTGGAAATGGAGTAGGCATGCAAGTGATTTTTGTAGATACTCCAGGTATTTTTGCAAAAAATAAAGACGCAAGCAGAAAAGGTGTAAATCTGGAAGCTGAAAAAGTACTGCATGATGAAGTGGACGCAATTTTATACATCGTAGATCATACCCGTCAGCGAGGGAGTGAAGAAAACAGAGTATTAGGTATACTGCGAAAGCTAAAAATTCCAAAAATACTTGTTATTAACAAAATTGACCTTAAAGAGCCTGATTATAGTGCGCAATACAAATTTATGGAAGATGAATTTGATACGGTGTTACAGGTATCGGCCTTAAAGCCTATGAATTTGGGTGCAATTACTGCAGAATTGTTTGAAATACTGCCGGAAGGTGAAGCACTGTTTGATAAATCTGAGCTATCTATTCCTGCTCTGAATGTTTCACCAACCTTACATATGGAAGAGTTGATCCGCGAAAAAGTCTTTTTGACTTTGCGAAAAGAAGTACCATATCACGTAAAAGTGGTTGTTGATGAGATAACAGAAAGGCCCGCAAAACAGAGTAGAGGTAAAAAATCAGGAGATAAAGTCGGACTTTTATATGTACGAGCACGAATACTGACAGAACATCGGTACAAAAAAATGATCATCGGAGCAAATGCTCAACGTATCAAACAAATTGGCTCAATGACCAGACGTGAATTAGAACTCTCTACAGGGAAAAAGTTTTATCTTGAATTAACAGTTGAGATAGAAAAGTAAAAAGCCCCCTCCGATATTCACCAGAGGGGGCATAAGAGCGTTTCATGCTTATCCTACAGGAGTAACCTGCAGAAATTCACACTCAGGGATATGTAGCATGAGGTCTGGAGATATGTTGATCATCCCACCTCCTACTACTTCCCCGGGCGAAGGGGAGTTGAGTACTTTGCATGGCCCCATAGCAGTTTGTGTACCGCTAGGAGTATCCAACAAAACTGCGTTTCCCCACACAGAAAGTCCTTGTGGAA
>DAOMRL010000069.1:0-4782 GCA_035445865.1 Candidatus Levyibacteriota bacterium | reverse complement strand
CATACCCAATCATCTGCACATCATACCGGCCTAACACATCAATCAATCCTCTGAAATGATCGTAATGAGGATGAGTAAGCAAAATAGTCGTTAAGTCTCTATCCCAAAATGGCAGATACTGATCAAGACACTCAAGTACCTGATTATTGGGACCACCATCAATCAAGATTTCTTGTCTGTTTGGAGTGCGTATCAATGCAGCATCTCCTTGTCCGACGTCACAAAATACAACATGAAGCTTTCCATCATATGACTGTATCAAAGAGTGAATAATGATTATAAACAATATCATTCCTCCTATCAGGGCAAAGTATTTAATTTTTCCCATAGGTCTTTTGCTTCAAAAGGAGAATAATTGATAGAGAAATGAAATAGTATGATATTGTTAAAAATGGTCCGAATTCTGTAACATTGAGTGGAGTGACAAATGGATAGGTACATGAAATAACCCACATAAAATATACCAAAAAAGGATATGCAGCATATATGAATGGGATTGATAATATTGGATGAACTAACGCTCCAAATGATGCTAACAACCCTAAGATCATGATAATAGGCACAGTCCATAACACGGCAAGATTAATAATTACAGACATTGGAGCAAAGCTCCCAAATGCACCTAACATGACTGGGATACTCCCCAGCTGTGCAGCAAGCGTAGTAGAGAGATCATCTTTAATAATTTTTGGTACACGTAGTAACAGATCAAGAAACGGTTTTGCTACTATGATTCCCCCAGTAGCCGTAATAGAAAGCTGAAACCCTACATCTCCTAACAGCTGTGGTTGAATCATCAGCATGAGCCAGGCAGTTATTCCTAAAGCAAATAGTGAATAATTTTGTCTGCCTACGAACTGAGCTATGAGCGTGATAAGCGCCATAATACTTGCTCTGACAATCGGCGGATCAAATCCTGCAAGCACCGCATACCAGGCAATCACTATAACGGTTATTCCTATTGCAAGTCGTCTTCTCACAATACGGTTGAGTGAATATAAGACTACGCCAGTAAGTGTCACTACATTACTTCCTGAAGCTGCTACGACATGTAAAATACCGGTTGTTCTAAACATATCTACCATCTCTTGATCAAACTCACTTCTCACACCAATCGTAATGCCAAGTAACAGTGCTGCTTCATCTGAGGGAATACTTTGAGTCACAATAGTCGTTACCCGATGAAGCATCCAGATAACGCCTTGAAGCAACTTTGGCGTAGGCACCTGTTCTATCTGAGGATCTCGGACAATAAGTTGTGTTATTTCTTCTCCACTTTTGGTTATAAATGTACTTTCTTCAATCACACCTTTCACCATAAGTTTGTCACCAAAAAAATACTCAGGGTATTCAGGTACAGAAATTGTCAGATCATCTATCACAAATCGCTGAGAAAATTGTGAACGTCTGGGTTCATCCCAGATGATCCCCTGCACCTCAATCTGCTGTCCTGCTATACGTGATGTATCGTGAGAAGGAAAAAAAAGAAGCCGAAACAACAAGGACAATACCAGGATAAGTATAAGCGATAGAATAGCTTTCATACATAACTAATGGATCACAACTAAGTCTTTAATTTTTTCAAATGTTGCACTATTTACTGCTTTTTTACTTTTCACCTCTTCTACCGTAGCATACGGTCTACTAGCAATAATTTTTTGAGCCGTTACTTCGCCTACGCCAGGTAATGTATCCAGCTCAGACGCCGAAGCAGTATTCAGGTTGATATGTTGTCCTTGAGAGGTTGAATCTTGTTGAATAGTACTACTGTCAGCAACTGTCTGATTTTTTAACGGTATAAATATTTTTTGCCCGTCTGTGACAATCTGTGCTTTATTAAGCACTTTTGCGATGTATTCAAGATCTGCATCATCTGTTGTACCACCTGCTTTTTTTATGGCGTCTGCTACTCGCGACTGTGAGGAAAGAGCGTATATACCGGGACGTTCAACTGCACCAGCAACATCTACAAAAATTTCTGTAGGATTTTGAACTTCAGAAGATTCAGACGAAATAACAAGAGGTTCAGAAGGGGCAGTAAGATGAAAAATGCCAAAGACCAAAAAAACCACTCCTGCTCCGGCAAGTATCAGAATAACCCCGTACTCTGAGAAGAAAGAACGAACACGCTCTTCCATATCTTGAAAGTAGCGTATCAGGAAATTAAATCAGGTGCAAGAAGAAATATAAAAAGGGGCAGGCACTTAAACCACAAAATTTACAATTTTACCTGGTACATGTATGATCTTTTTTACTTCAGAAGTAAGATATTTTAAAGCTGTTTTCCGTGCACGTATTTCTATTGCTTCCGTATCAGTTACTTCATCTGCCTGTACACTCAACTCTGCTCTTCTTTTTCCGTTGACCTGCACTACAATAACAACTGTATCATCGTGTAAATATTTCTCCTCGTATTCCGGCCATCTGCTCAGGTGTACAGATTCAAAATTGGAATTTCCAGAGTGCAAATGCTGGTACAATTCTTCTGTCATATGAGGGGCAAATGGGGCAAGCATTTTTATTATTGCCTCAACGGTATCCTGACTCAACACAACTTTTTCAAACTCACTTTTTCCTTTAGTTATGAGGTTGTATAACTCCATGAGTTTGGAAAGCGCTGTATTATACCCAAACTCTTCCAAGTCTTTTGTTACACCGTATATTGTTTTATGACGAGCACGCGTTATATCTTCATGTTCTTTTCCGATAGTTGTACGCGTATCTAACAATACCCAGATACGTCGTAAAAATCGAAACATACCCTCTATACCAGAGTCATAGAAATCTCCCCCTTGATCAAATGGTCCAAGAAACATCAAATACGATCGTAGTGTATCAGCGCCGTATTTTGTAATATACTCATCAGGCACAATAACATTGCCTTTGCTTTTTGACATCTTTGCGCCTTCTTTAATCAAGAGTCCGTGTGCATAAAACTTTTTAAATGGTTCTTCAAAATCACAGTATCCAAGATCGTGGAGTACCATTGTCACGAATCGTGCATATAACAAATGGAGTACGCTGTGTTCTGCACCTCCTATGTAAATATCGACCGGCAACCATTTCTTTGCCCGATTTGGATGAAATGGCTCTTCATTGTTTTCAGTGGAAATATATCTAAAGAAATACCACGCACTATCAAGAAATGTATCAGAGACATCTGTTTCACGAGTTGCGCGGCCTCCACACTCCGGACATGGTGTTTCATAAAATTCAGGATGATTTGCAAGTGGAGATACTCCTCCTCCCGTTGGTTTAAAATCTTGAATATCAGGAAGTACCACCGGAAGATCGGCATCAGGAACAGGATACCACCCAGATGAAGTTTTGGGTTTTCCATTCTGAGCACATGACTCACAAAAGATCATCGGTATCGGCGGTCCCCAGTATCGTTGACGAGAAATAAGCCAATCACGCAAATCATACTGTTCCTGAGACACTCCCCAACCTTTATCTGAGATATACTGAACTATTTTATCAGCGTCTTTGTGTGAGTGCCATCCATCCCACGGACCGGAATTGATCATGACTCCTGCACCGGTATATGCATCATTTCCCGTTTGTATCCGCTCCCACACAATAGCAAACTCTCCGTGACGCAACTGTGCCTGAACTATTTCACCCCCGGTCATCCACACTGCTTCATGCTGATCACGCTCATCGGAAGCGACTTCCTTGACCGTATCACCAGTAAGCTCAAAAAGAAAAATATGTGCTTTAGTCTGACGGTTAACTCCTTTATGAGCTGCATAAAAAAATGCTTCTGTAGGACCTCCAAGCTCTCGTACTAGTTTTAAATCTGTATAACCTGTTTCTTCTGCAACTTCACGCTTTGCAGCTTCTGCGATATCTTCTTCACCTTCTACCCCTCCTGTGATAAATGTTTTCCAGTCTTGTTTTTTCCATCGAAGTGTTAAATATTTATCTGTTTTTGGATCTCTGACAATTGCGATAATTACCGTACGCTGGGTATTTTCTTTCCCTTGCTGAGGTGGATTTCCGGTATCAACAAATGAAGGCATTACAACATGTTTGATTGGCAAATTATAT
Source organism: Candidatus Levyibacteriota bacterium (assembly GCA_035445865.1). Classification (GTDB taxonomy): domain Bacteria; phylum Patescibacteriota; class Microgenomatia; order Levybacterales; family GWA1-39-11; genus JBDHUV01. The sequence continues at coordinate 732 of DAOMRL010000069.1, read as the reverse complement.
TTCTGAGCAAATTCCCAATCCCGTAGGTCATGAGCAGGGACAGACATCACGGCCCCAGTCCCGTAACTTCCTACTACATAATCAGCAACCCAGACAGGCACGTGATCTCCTGTAGCGGGATTTAAGACGTGTAATCCAGTGAAGACGCCCGTTTTATCCTTTCCGTCTGCAATCCTTTCGTTTTCTGACTTTTTGAGAGCTTGATTTACATATGTTTTTACTTTTCCAGCTTGTTCAGGATCAGCATTTAACTCTAGGCTTATCAAGCTCTTTACTATTGGATGTTCAGGCGCAATCACCATAAAAGTAGCTCCAAAAACCGTGTCGGGACGAGTAGTAAAGACATCTATATGAGGAAGTAGCTCTTTTAAAACAATCATTGTTGTTTTGCCATTAAAATGGGGGAATTCTGCTGTTGTTTTTATAAGCTGTGCATCGAGATTTTGAGCAAGTTCTTGGGCATGAGATTGAGGAAGTTTTGGATCATTGGTATCTGCGATAACAATTAACTCTGTAGCATTTTCCTTTACCTCTTTAAAGTCAAACTCCCAGTCCGTTGCTTTATCAAGTTCTGGCCGTTTTTTGCTGTCAACAAACTCATTGCGTAATGGAGGAGCAACAAATACAACCTTAGAAACTGTTGTTTTAAGCTGAGGCAAGAGTTTTAACGCAACCACTCCACCCAAACTATGTGTCACAATAACCGTATTCTCATTAAAATCATAGTTTGTT
>DAOMRL010000068.1:3365-5056 GCA_035445865.1 Candidatus Levyibacteriota bacterium | reverse complement strand
ATATTGAGATATCGGGGTTAAAAGCAGCTTCTTTTTTTATCTTAAATGGTCCGATTTTTTTAAGTACTTTGGGTACTCCGTCAACGGTTTGTTCTACTTGTAAATACTGTTCTCCTTCACTTAACAACATATAATACCGCCCTGAGGCATCGGTCATAACAGAACCACTGTCAAGATCTTTTCCTGCAATTGATTTGACAGCTTTGACTGTAACGCCAGAAAGCACTTTACGTGTCTTTTTGTCATATACAACTCCCCAACTTTTTTTATGAATTAAGAATTTCCGTATTGCCAAAAGTATAACTGCTAAAAGCAACATTAAAAGATTAAATACACTTGGATATAACACATAGACAAATACGTTAATGACTACAACTGCCATCATCAACTTATTGACAACTCCTTCTTTAAACAATTGCTGGTACTGTTTGTAATATTGATCTTTTACTTTCTGATTCCAATTCTCTCTTACTGGGTCAAGAGGAATATTTACGGTAACTAAATCTTTGTCAGCAAACGTTAACTCTCCTCCAAAATACAAGTTTTTGTAATCTCTAAACGTTGATTGTCCGGAAAGTAATTTTGAAGGGAAAAGATAATCTGTTTTTTTAACAAATAACGTATATTCACCTGACTGAACAAGAAAACCAAACCTTCCAGCCATATCAGTGATCTTCATGCCAATCTGAGAAGTCTTATTTCCAACTTTTTGAAAAAGAGTAACTACTGCAGGATCAATCGGCTGTCCGTTTGTTGCATCAAACACTACCCCCCATGGCTTCACCCGTTTACGCAAACCGAATAATTGAAGAATAGAAAATATCATCCGAGTAAGATAAAACGGAAGATCACGAAGTAATGAGAGTGAGGTGAACAGATCAAATCCTGTTTTAGGGAGGACAACAAGTGCTCCAACGCCAATCGCACTAATTTGAGCTGTAACGACAGCTGCTTTTGAGACTGGGAATTCTGCAACTGTACTTATTCCTAAAAGGATTGACTGTGCAGGAGCAGGTAATGTATAGGTAACATCCTCTGCAAACTCCATGATGCTATCATGAATACCTTTAACTGCCTCTACAACTGGATTTTCTTGTCCTTTATCTGAATTTGTAGGTGGTGTTGTAGTACCTGACTCTGAAGCATCATTATCAAACACAGGTGTAGGAGTTGTTTGCTCTGTGTCATCAAGAATAACGATGCCTGCATCTTCATCATCGTCTTGATCAATAATTGGTGTTATCGTTATTGATGGTATAGGTGTTGGTGTTGGACGCACTACTCCTCTGTCTGTACCTCTTGTAGAAAGAGTACCACTCCAGTCACCTGGACGGCACTCATTCATAGCTCTTACTTTAAAAAAGTACTGAGTATTTGACTGCAATTCACCAACAGTATGAAGTATAACTCCTGAATTATCAGAAACTGTAAACTGCTGTGCATATTCATTAGCCTCCTGAGTTCTGCCATACGATACAACATACGACAATGTCGAAGAAACAGGACTAAAATAAAGCGTAACAGCATTTGAATTCCATGCGAGACGGAAAAGATCAGGTTTACCAGGTGTTGATAACTCACAGCTACCAGGGTTAGAAGGTGTGCCCTGAGAAGGAGAACTCCCATTTGATTGAGGCGGAGGTGTTGAGGTTGGAGTTGGTGTGGGCGTCGGAGTAGGCGGCACAAAGTCC
>DAOMRL010000068.1:2897-3351 GCA_035445865.1 Candidatus Levyibacteriota bacterium | reverse complement strand
GCAAATCGTTGAACACGATTTATGGCATCACTAACATAGATTTTGCCTTCATTGTTAACTGCTACATATCTTGGAGCGGGCAATTGTCCTGGCCCTATTCCTGGTGTACCCCATTGGGAAAGATATGTTCCATCTTGCTCGAACACTTGTACTCTTCCATTCCATAGGTCAGTTATTAGCAGGTTTCCATTCCAGCCAATTACCATACCTGCAGGAGTGTTAAACTCTCCGTCACCAGATCCCGGCGTTCCAAATTGACGCAGATAATTCCCGTCCGTATCAAATACTTGTACACGGTTATTTGTTCCATCTGTTACAAACACTTCATTGTCTTCACTCACCGCTATACCATATACTGCAAAATTAAACTCTCCTGGCCCAGTATCCCCTACCTCACTAGGAGCCCAACTGGTGATATACAACCCTGTTCTCGTGAATTTTTGAATAATATCTT
>DAOMRL010000068.1:0-2887 GCA_035445865.1 Candidatus Levyibacteriota bacterium | reverse complement strand
CCTGACCCTACAGAAATATAAATATTGTCAGAAACATCTACTGCAACACCCCAAGGAGTACAGAAATCTCCTGGGACATTTAACTCACAAAGACCAACACCGATCGTTCGAATATAGTTTCCGTTTGTATCAAATATTTGAACCCGATGATTACTGAGATCAGCAACTATTACTTCGTCAAATGAATTAACAGCTATCCCTGTTGGTTCTTGAAACTGTCCATTTGCAGTACCTTCAGAACCCCATTGCAAAATGAAATTTCCATCTGCATCAAATTTCTGTATTCTGTCGTTCTGGGCATCTGATACATATATGTTTCCAGCACTATCAATTGCCACACCCCAAATTCCATTAAATTCCCCCTCCCCTGACCCACTTGTTCCCCAACCAAGCTCGTAGTTAATTGCAGCATAGACCGTAGTTGTTGTGATTACAATCAGACTACACAAAAAAACCCCGAATAATAGTAAAGAAGTTATTTTTTTGTGGAATTTCATAGACAGGAAAAGAGTCTATTCTAGCGTAGCAATTTCATCTCGAAGAAGCAAGTGAGCTCTATTTAACGGCGTTCTGAATTTTTTTACTAAACTCATGAGTGGAAAACTTTTGTGCTTGTTGGATACAATCGTGTGAAGAGATTTTTATTTTTTCAAATTTTACCAGCATATTATTAAGAGCATCAGGGGTATTTGGTGTATAAAATAACCCTGTTTTTCCATCAACTACGGTTTCTTGCACACCTCCACTTTTGTACGCAATAACCGGTGTTCCAACACTCATTGCTTCAACAGGAGTTATACCAAAATCTTCATCATATGAGGCAAATATGTATGCCTGTGCTCCTGCCATAAGTGTTAGTTTTTCTTCGTCAGAAACTTCACCTACGAATTCAATATTAGATGCATGGTGTATGATTTTTGACTTTAGCTCTTCCTCAAACCCCGCAAACCCTTTACCAAATATCTTCAGTGGTTTTTTATTTTTTATAAACGCATCAACTATTACGTCCATACCTTTTGCCCGAGCCAATCTTCCTCCCGCCACATAGTATGGTTGTTTTTTCTGTGATTTATGACTTATAGACTGTGTACTAATCTCAACTGGTGGGTAGATAACTACTGCGTCTTGTCTATAAAACTTTTTAATACGGCTTGATACTTCTTGTGAATTAGCAATAAATTGATCGACATTTTTACTGGCATTAAAATCAATCATTCGAAGAACATGGTTTGCAACCTCTGCCAATGCTGCAACAACCTTATTTTTTTTCCAATCTCGTGCAGTCTTATATCCATATAAATATCGCGGAGGTGTATGTGTATAGCTATATAACCTCCCTTTACCTTTTCTCACTAGGTTAGGAAAATATGCTCCAGTTTGAGATGTGATAATCACATCATATGAAGATAGGTTGAGTGATTCAAACGCAAACGGTGATAAGAGCCGTAATGGAGAAATCAACTTATACCCAAAAGGAATATATTGCATCCAAGATGTACGGATATCCATCTTTTCAAACCTACTTTTGTGTGGTCCTAAAAACTCCGGGAAATATAAAGAAGTATAAATTGGCGCATCAGGATATATTTCATGAAGAGCTTCAAGAACACGTTCTGCTCCGCCATACTCTTTAATATAATCATGAACTAGTGCTACTTTCATTAAATAAGTTTCATTTGTGCTTTGCTATTCCCATTATTCTCAAACACATCATCAAGTCGTTTTGTGAGTGTATTAAATGAATATTTTTTAAATGCTTGGGTAAATTTCTCTTTTGTAAAAAGAGTTACATCACACTCTTCAAATGAAAAAACAAACGGAACATGGGTATCAATGGTAGCTAATTTTTTTGCCATAAATGCTTGATCAGCATTTTCAGCTAATTTTGTTGCAAGTTTTGGATTTTTTGCTTCGATTTCACTGATCTTTTCAAAAACGGTCTCAAAATGCTCGTATTCAAGTAACAAATTCATGGCTGTTTTTGGTCCAACGCCAGGAACACCGGGATAATTATCTGAAGCATCTCCCATAAATGCTTTGAGATCAACAACCTGATCAGGGCGTATTCCGTACTTTTCAATAACTCGAGCTGTATCAAAGATCATTACTTCTGAAATTCCTTTGACCGGCATAAGCACTCGCGTATCATCATCTACAAGCTGTAACATATCCCTATCTCCTGTCACAATGTACACAAGCAAATCTTGTCTTTCTTCATTGAGTTTTTGGTTGATTGACCCTACCAAATCATCTCCTTCAAACCCATCTATTTCATATACAGGAATACCAATTGCAGCAAGTGTTTCTCTGACCGAAGCAAATTGGTCTTTGAGTTCATCAGGAGCTTTTGGTCTGTTAGCATGATATCCAACATACATTTGTTGTCTAAAAGTTGGCTTGCCACGATCAAAAGCTACCGCAAGGTAGTCCGGTTGTACATGTTGCATAAGCTTGAGAAGCATTGAGAAAAATCCTGAGAGAGCCCCTGTAGGAATACCTTCGGGAGATGTGAGATTAGGCATGGCATGGAAAGCACGATATAAAATAGCACTTCCGTCAATAATCATAAAGATTTTTTTACCATTAGGTCGTTCCATAAAAAGTATTATATCAAGAATGATGGATCCGAGTGAGGTAAAGACACGAAAAAGCCCGCTCGGTGAGAACACCGGGCGGGCTTGCGAACAGATGTTGTGGAATTACGGTGTAGGGTGCCCCAATGGGGCGACGCACGCCTCTCCCTCACCGAGGTGAGGATTAAGGACGAACTTCCCAGTCCGTGGATCGTGTACGCAGCAAGACTTATTAGTCTGAATTGATCGGTCTCCCCGAGGGAGAGTCCGCCAACTCCAGATTGTAGCCATGCTGGTAACACCGACGAGTAGAC
>DAOMRL010000067.1:4814-5119 GCA_035445865.1 Candidatus Levyibacteriota bacterium | reverse complement strand
CATTTTTATTAGCACTAGTACTCCTCGTATGTATCATAGGTATCGGAAGTTACCTCTCTACTCCCAAGCCTGAACCTGAGAGAGAACAAACGCCCAGAGCAGTGTCAGTGTATACGCTTGGCAAAACTCCAACAGTACAACTACAAGCAAAAATTGAAAAAAATGGAGTTATAAAAATTACGGCACTTTCAGGAGGGATTGTACAAAGTATCCCAGTCATTGAAGGTCAAACCGTCAAAGCAGGTCAGACACTAATAAATCTTTCCACAAACTATAATGGAGCAAATCTGCCGGGACTTCAGTCT
>DAOMRL010000067.1:0-4804 GCA_035445865.1 Candidatus Levyibacteriota bacterium | reverse complement strand
AATAATGTTGTCCAAACATATGATACTCAAAAAGATCTGATTGCAAAACAGCGGGAAGTTGCAGAACGGACACGCGAAAATACAGGAGATCTGAGAGAGATGAGTCAAGACTCACTTAATGATACACGATCGCTTTTGGACCTTAATCAAAATGCATTAGACGATATTAATAGGACAATTCAGCAACTTGAATCTATCCCAAATCCAGATGAGCAACAGTTAGCAAATCTTACTCAGGCTGAACAAGCACGTCTCCAGCTACAAGCAAGCGTCACTCAACTCCGTGGATCGGTGAGAAATTTGGAATACTCTGTTGATGATCAAAATCCTCCGACCGAACTTGCAAATTTACAAAAAGATATCACACTCAAACAACTTGACCTTCAGCAAAAAGCACTTGAGCTTAATAAAGAAGCCTCAAGACTTCAATATAATATTGCAGCAGTAGGAGAGTCACTAATGCATCCATCTAGTCCATATGCGGCTGTAGTTGAACGAGTGCATGTACAAATTGGCCAGTCAATAACACCGGGAACAACACTGGTTACAATTTCATGTCTTGATATAACAGCTTCAGCAGTTATCAGTACTCCACGAAAGTTTGCACTTTCAATCTCACAAGTTGAGCCGAGCTTTTTACAAGTAGACAATAAAAATGTACCTGTCTATCCAAGTCACATTTCTTCAGTTGCTACAGATGGATTGTTGTACTCTGTTATCTACGCGATCTCTGATGATGCTCTGGGAACAATCACCAATGAAGGATTTATTCCAATTGAAGTACCACTCGCATTTTCTGATACAACCCAAACAACTCCGTTTATCCCAATTGATGCGGTATACCAGTCTCAAAATGCGGCCTATGTAAATATCGTAAACGGTAACAAAGTTGCATCACATCAGATAACACTGGGACCCGTATATGGAAAATATGTAGAAGTTGTATCGGGTGTCAGGACCGGAGACCAAATCATTTTAGACCGTAATGTAATAAGCGGTGAACAAATTACGATATCTTCTGAGCAAAGCCAAGATATCCGGTAAATACCACAGTAGGTATTCCCAAATGAATACGCATGGAACACATCACAACATATTTGCGCAGGCTCAAGTTTGAGCCAAGACTTAACAATTTATTTATTGCAAAATATTTTGCAAATCCCCGTCTTGTATTTTTGGTAATTTTGATGATTGCTGCAATCGGAATTTCCAGTTACATTGCACTTCCTCGCAGGCTTAATCCGGAAATTGAGATCCCGATCATTACCGTGGTAACAGTACTGCCGGGTGCAAATCCTGAAGATGTAGAGTCACTGATCACACAACCAATAGAATCGGCGTTAACGTCACTTACAGACGTTAAAACAGTCACATCAACATCTCAGGACAACATCTCAGTAATTTCGCTTGAATTTGAATCAAGTGTTGAACCTGCAACCGCCCGAGACGATGTACAAAGACAAATTGATCAAGTGCAATTACCTGAAGATGCGCAGTCTCCGCGTGTACAACAAATAGATTTTGAGAATCAACCGGTCTGGTCATTTGCGGTTATCGGACCTGATGAAGCAAGTCTCGCACGTTTTGCCGATGCACTTGCACAAAGACTTGAAGAGGAGACATCAATTCGAGAAGTTGAGACAAGTGGATTACAAACACAGGAAATTGCAATCACTATCTCTCCTGAAAAAGTAGCATCATATGGAATAAATCCTGTACAGCTTTCAGGACAAATACGCACTGCTGCAGGGTCCTTTCCTGCAGGTACAGTCACAACAAATACATCAAGCTTTACTCTCAGTCTTGATCCTTCAATCACGTCTATTGAAGACATTAGGAACCTGCAAATTATGACCAATGGAACTGCAGTTCCACTCTCATCAATTGCACAGATCCAAGAATCAGCAAAACCTGATGAGTTCCAATCATTTTTTGCAAACCGAGATGAGGGAGCTACTCCTACTATTACCTTTAATGTATACAAATCACAAAGCGCAAACATTAACACCGCAGTATCAGATAGTGAAAAAGTTGTTGAAGAAGTACTTGAAGAATTCGGCCATCAATTTCAAGTCCAATCTATCACAAATTCCGGTGAATTAATTGATGAGCAATTTGATGAATTAGTACGTGATTTTTTGATCATAACAGGACTTGTTTTTCTTGTACTTTTTATATTTCTAGGAGCAAGACAAGCGTTTGTGTCACTGTTTGCAGTACCACTCACATTTCTCATCAGTTTTACGGTCATGCGATACAGTGGAATCTCTCTTAACTTTTTATCCATGTTCAGTCTTCTTCTTTCACTTGGATTATTGGTTGATGATACGATTGTCGTAATCTCGGCCATGAGCTCATATTTCAAAACAGGGAAGTTTACACCTCTGCAAACCGGACTGCTTGTATGGAGAGATTTTGGAATCGCCATTTTAACAACTACACTCACAACCGTATGGGCATTTCTTCCGTTACTTTTGGCAGGTGGAATAATCGGTGAATTTATTAAATCCATACCGATCGTTGTTTCAAGTACATTACTTGCATCACTGTTTGTTGCCATGATCATCACACTGCCACTTATGATCATACTGTTGGCACCTACGATACCGCATCGTGTCAACATTTTCTTGCGTATATTGCTTGCTGTATCACTGGCAGTCGCATATTTTATCTTTACTCCAAAAGGAGATTTTCTGATCGTTGAGATACTGGCATTTTTCATATTTATTTTTGTACTTATGATAACCCGCGATCAGCTAGTTGCTCGTATACGTACATATTTTATGCAACAAAAAAAGAGAAAAGGTACTCCAGTTAATCGTTTTTTGAGATACTCAGATTCAGGGGTAATCAGCTTTTCAAGAATTGATGCTGCCTACCGGTCACTATTAACTCGAATACTTTCCAGTCGTATCAATAGACGCAACACAATTTTAATGGTGGTTTTGCTCTCACTTTTTTCATATCTGCTTGTACCGCTTGGATTTGTAAAAAATGAATTTTTCCCAAACAGTGATCAAGAGTCTTTTTATGTGAGCCTTGAACTCCCTGCCGGAACAAATCGCACTGTAACTGAAAAGGAATCAAAAGCAGTTATGGAAACACTTCGAATAACAGATGATGTGTTATATGTAACGGCAGATTTTGGAAGAACATTTAGTGAAACAGGATTTGGTGGAGCTGGAGAAAACACCGTACTTTTTTCGGTCGTACTTCCTCCACGACATGAAAGAGACCGAACATCAATTGATATTGCGCAAACGCTTCGCGACCAATTTAAGTCATATACAAAAGGAACGCTTGTTGTGTCAGAAGTAAGTGGAGGGCCTCCAGCTGGTGCTGATATCCAAATAAAATTATTTGGTGACGATTTGGCAACTCTTGATCGATATGCTGAGAAAATAGTTGACCATCTGGACACAGTCAATGGAGTGACTGACGCACAAAAATCAATAAAACCCGGTACCAGTAAACTTGTTTTTAATCCGAACAATCAACAGCTTGCGAGCTATGGCATCACTCAAGATCAGATCGGATTATGGCTTCGTACATTTGCAAGCGGATTTACCTTGGATACACTCAAACTATCCGGAAGCAATGATACCGATGTAACACTGCGTCTTACCTCTGATAATCAACGGGTAGAAGATATCTATAGTCTGGGAATTCCTACACAACAAGGAGTTGTCCCGCTTGCCGATTTAGGACAACTACGACTTGAAGCTAATCCAACACTTATTACCCGGGAAAATGGCACCAGAACTATCTCCGTCACTGCTGCAGTTGCTCCAGGATATAACATCCCTACCCTTAATCAAGAGCTTGAGCAATACGCAAATACCCAACTTGAGCTTCCCAATGGATATACCTGGCAGACAGGTGGAGTAAACGAAGAAAACCAAGAATCAATCAACTCAATCATGACTGCTATGTTACTTTCATTTCTGCTCATTATTGTGACTATGGTTATTCAGTTTGGTTCGTTCCGAAAGTCCATCATCGTAATGTTGGTTATCCCTCTCTCTATTTCAGGAGTATTTATATTGTTTGGATTGCTCCAAATTCCTCTTTCATTCCCTGCGCTTATTGGAATTCTTGCTTTGTTTGGTATTGTGGTTAAAAATTCAATTTTGATTGTAGATAAAATAACGGCAAATCAAAAAATTGGTATGAATTTTGAAGAAAGTATCATAGACGGAGCAGTGTCTCGACTTGAAGCTATCGCACTCACATCAGTCACTGCCATCATAGGACTTATTCCTATCACTGTTTCCAATCCTTTGTGGCAAGGGTTAGGAGGAGCAATTATTGCCGGACTCACATTTTCAGGTACAATCATGTTGTTCTTTATCCCAGTCGTATACTACTACTGGTTCCATCCTCGTGCCACACCCAAAAAACACATAAAAAGTACTTGAAAAGTCCTGAAATAAGTGATAATATGTATTTATGAACACAACACAAGCGCAAATTAAAGTAAATATTCCTTTAGTAATGAAAGATTTTCTTGAAAGTAAAGCAAGTAAATTTGGTATGCCTGTTGCTGGATATATAAAACATCTCATTCTTAAGGATATTGAAGATATGGAGTATCCTCTCTATCAAGCTTCTGAGGCAACAGAAGAAGCATATAAGAAGGCAGTTGCAGAATATGATGCTGGAAAAGCTCTTAAAGTAAAAGATGTTGATGCATTTTTTAAAGAGTTGTAAGGTATGGAGTTTTCATTTTCCACGGAAGTTGCAAATGAGCTTAAGAAGTTAAAACATAAACTCTTCTAACCCACATAAATTTCAAGAGTTATTG
>DAOMRL010000066.1:0-5144 GCA_035445865.1 Candidatus Levyibacteriota bacterium | reverse complement strand
AAATGCAAAATGTTTGGAGAGCTGAGAACACTCAAAAAGGTCGTTTTCGTGAATTTATGCAATGTGATATTGATACGGTAGGTACTACCAATCTTTTAGCTGATGCAGAAATTCTTGCTATTGTAGCCAAATCATATCAACAACTTGGCTTTTCAAATTACAAAATTGTAATTAATGACAGGCAGATATTTGCAGGACTTGATACTAAAGCGATCACTATTATAGATAAGCTCCAAAAGATCGGTGAGGATGCTGTCATTGCAGAGCTTGCAAAAATCAATGTCACAAAAGAACAATTTGAAGCAGTAAAAAATGCTGACATTCCTCAAAATCTTCAAGAAATTATCGAGGTTGCTCAAACACTCGGAGTTTCAGAAAAGATATTACAGTTTGACCCAACACTTGCCAGAGGTCTGGATTATTACACTGGCCTCATTTTTGAGGTTGTAAGTGATGATTACCCTGTAGGATCACTGTGTAGTGGTGGACGATATGACAAACTTGTCGGAATGTTTAGCACAAACGATATTCCAGCCGTAGGATGTGCATTTGGATTTGATCGCACTATTGAAGCAATGGACTCCTTAAGTCTTTTCCCAGCTGGCCTGAGTACAACAAAAATTTTGGTAACTATTTTTTCCAAAGACTTGGCCAAAACCTCACTTGAAGTCAGTACTCAACTTCGAGAAAAAGGAATACAGACAGAACTGTACCTAGACCCAACAGCAAAGATGGATAAACAACTCAAATACGCTGACAAAAAAAATATTCCCTACGTGGCAATCATTGGACCTGATGAAGCAAAAGATAACACTATCACGCTCAAAACTATGGCTACAAGAGAACAAAAAACCATATCTATTGATACGCTAGTCTCAAACCTCTAATCCGTTCTCCTATAGCAACTCTCTTGGCTCTCTTGTTACAATAAGAATATGTCTGCTCACTCTGCTCGACCATATCTCTACCTTTTTGTAGCCACACTTATTTGGGGAGCAACTATCCCTATTATGAAATATGCGCTTGATTATATTCCTGTATTTGTTCTTGCATTCCTCAGATTTGGGATAGCAACCCTTATTGTATTTCCATTTGTTAAAAAACATCTAAAAATCAAACAAGAACACATATGGCTTTTTATACTCAGTGCAACATTGGGAATTTTTGTGCATATTTCACTGTTTTTCTTTGGTCTCACCTATACTACCGCGCTCAATACAGGAGTCCTTATCTCGACATCACCTCTTTTTATGATGGTTGCTGCCGGATTTTTCCTCAAAGAAAAAATAACAAATCGTATGATATACGGGGGTATAATCGGATTTTTGGGGATACTCACAATCATGCTGAAAGATATGAATGGATCACTCCAAGTGTCTCCGCTTGGTGATTTTTTGATAATCGGTAGTACCCTTACGCTTGTTTTTTCAGAAATAATAAATAAAAAACTTTTTAAATTTTACTCACCGTTTGTTGTAACGTTTTATATATTTTTGATTGGTTCAATTGCATTTTCTCCGTTTGCAGGGCAATTCTTTTCTCAAAACCCTCAATTTTTCACTACTCTCCCACTCTCTGCCATATTAGCATTGTTATTTGGGATTATGTTTTCTTCATTCTTGGCATACGTACTGTGGCAAAAAGGTCTTTCTCAAGTAGACGCATCTCGTGCAGGATTTTTTGTGTATATGGATCCTATTATAACCACGGTACTTGCAGTGCTGTTACTCCATGAAATAATCACACTTCCTTTTATCATAGGCACGCTCCTTATATTCGGAGGTATACTCATGGCATATGGTCATATACCCCATCCAGGACATCATTATATAAAAGAACGCAAAAAAAATACCTCATAAGACTTCAACCTTGAATATACGCACATATTCCGCTATAATAGACCTATATGAAAGCAAGTATTCATCCACAATATAACTCACAGACACCGGTAACCTGCTCTTGCGGGAATTCATTTACTGTGGGTTCAACAGCAAAATCTCTTCACGTTGAGCTTTGTAGTAATTGTCATCCGTTTTATACCGGTCAGCAAAAATTTGTTGATACAGCTTCACGTATTGAGAAATTCCAGAAGAAAATGGAGAAAAAAGATGAATCATTTAGAAAAAAAGTTGTAGAGAAAAAAGAAGAAGACCGCCCAAAGACACTCCGCGAAATGCTTCAAGCTATCAAAAAATAACCCTATTTGCTCGTAGCATATAGCACGTGGCAGATAGTGAGCTACATGCAATCTGCTATCCGCACAACACTATGGATAGATCCGTAATTCTCTCACAACTCACCTATTTAGATACCCGTATATCTGAGACTGAACAACTTCTCAATGATCCTGAGATGGCTGTCCTTGCGCAGGAAGAAATCGATGCATTAAAAAAAGAAAAAGCATCACTCCACCAGCAACTGGAAGAGATTTCTGCACAAACAGATACAACAGAAGATATGCAACTGGATAATAGAAATGTACTACTTGAGGTAAAAGGTGCAGCCGGTGGAGATGAAGCAAAAAACTGGGCACGAGAGTTACTTCGTATGTATTTGCGCTATGCAGAGCGTAGAGGACTCAAAATTGAGATGCTTGATGAAAGTACTGTCAAAGTTATCGGTCGTGGAGTTTTCTCTGAATTTAAATATGAGACAGGTGTACACCGAGTACAACGTATCCCTGAAACAGAAAAACGAGGACGGGTACATACCTCAACTGCGATTGTATCTGCCCTACCTGAACTTGAAGATATTGATTTGCATATCCGAGATGATGAAGTCCAATTTGAAGCTTTCAGAAGTGGCGGTCATGGCGGACAAAATGTTAATAAAGTATCAACCGCTGTGAGGCTTATCCATACTCCTACAGGCATTATGGTAACGTGTTCAAATGAACGTACCCAGAATCAAAACCGTGAGATAGCAATGCAGATGCTTCGTGCAAAACTGTGGGAAATAGAAGTTGCAAAACGACAGGAAACCATGGCTGAGCTTAAAAGTACACAAGTAGGAAAAGGCATGAGATCAGAAAAAATACGTACCTATAATTTTCCCCAGGATCGAGTTACTGATCATCGGATCAATAAATCATTCCACAATATGCCACTTGTCATGGATGGAGATATCGGAAAAATTATAGCATCTATGAAAGAACTCGAGCAGGAAAAATAAGTAGATCTTTTACCTTTATTGCACTTCTATTCTTTTGAGTGATACATTCTGACAGGTAGTTAATTTATCCCAATCTCCCCTATATTTTGCATCACTGTCAATCATTTCAATGATCGGGTTTACTGTTTCTTTGCGATATAAGTACACTTCTCCATTCCAGGTACACATCAAATCTCCTGACTTAAATTCGCCATATGCTCCCTGCAACTGAAACGTTGCAGCCATAAAATACCCCGGCTCTTGAGCTGTAAAATATGAGTCACCGATATTTGCTCCTTGAGCAACAACCGTCATGGTATTTTTGAAATACGGGTGAGGAATAGTGGGATACTGAGGAGAAAAATATACAATACTCCAGTTCGTATTAGTCGCAACTGTACGAACCTGCACCGTATCACCTCTTTTAACCTGGGAAATAGGAAGTTCAAGTGTCAAAGTAGGTGGACTAGAAAAAGAAACCGGAGAAAATGAAGCGGTTGTGATTTGTTCTTGATTCGTGCGTAAAAGGACTACGGTAATTGGGATTGAGAGAACGATCAGTATCGACGTAGCATAAAAAATGAGCGAGCCAATTCCCATCTGACCACTCTCAGAATGTAATAATTGCTGCCAATAGTTATAACGCCTCTGTTTTGGCATGTTCTACATATAAAATCTGCACGTCCTCAAACGTGTCCTATACCAACTATAGGAAATTTATAGAAAGAAAACAAGATACTATATCACAATGGACAGATAACTTAGCATTATTGGATACTTTTGAGAATCTCGATAATCTCATCAATCTCAAGTTTTGTAGAAATACTATTGGGATTTTTTGAACTTCCGTTCAGTAACATACGCTTGCTTGCATGTAAAAACCAGGAAGCATATGGATCTTTTTCTTTTACTATCGTATACACTGGGGTTAGATCAATATCACGTTCTTTTGGAATGCTTGATGTATGTTTTTTATCACTACGCATCCGTGGCCACGCTTTAATCCGAAGCAAATGAGACGACGGATCAAGCCTAACAACTACAGAATATCCTTTTATCTGTGCAAGCTTCATGACTGTATCATTTACTGTTTCACAGGCAATGGCATCTCCCCATTTTGTTGAAAATGTTTTACCGTTTTTGAGCTCTTCTTCAGCAGTTACTCTACTTTCAAACGATAACAATAATGCGTCTAATGCTTCCATCCCACGCGCTATAATATGATCATCATCAATTCCTGGCTGT
This sequence comes from Candidatus Levyibacteriota bacterium, assembly GCA_035445865.1. Taxonomy (GTDB): domain Bacteria; phylum Patescibacteriota; class Microgenomatia; order Levybacterales; family GWA1-39-11; genus JBDHUV01. The sequence continues at coordinate 749 of DAOMRL010000066.1, read as the reverse complement.
AATTTCATTCCATCTAAAATTCCTACTAAAGTAAATTCTCTAATATATGAATCACTATCAGGATAAAACACTTGCTGGAAATGATCTTCGTCTATCACAAGATCTATGATATGGTCTAAGGCTGTAATTTTTGATTGTTCTGTGAGTGTAGTATCAGGCTGTTTCAGTACATAGTCTCGTACAATACTTGCTGCACAGATTGTTTCATCTTGAAACTGATGATGATCCAACTCGCCCATACCGGTATCGACATGAAGAATCTCATGTTCCTCAGAGTTATTTTCAAGTTGCTGACCTGCCGGTACATACGCCACTTTTGCATTTGCCCATTCAGGTAAAAAACGTTTGAGTAGCCATACTGATGTCACAGCATCAAGATCCGGAGATGTATGAGTAACAATAATTTTAGACATACTTTTTAAATACTAAAAAGGAGTATATCTGTTTTATACCTAATGTACAAGTGAAATATGGTTGACAAGGATCTAAATATTACCATATGATGAATAGTATGGATACGAAAAAAAATCTAAAGCCTGAGTTAAAAGAAATTTATGAACGCGTTATGAATACTAACCCTTCTGCACGAACAACACCTCCACCTGTATCAGATTCAAAACCTGTACAACCGGCTGTGACAACTCCTCAAAAAAGCCCTGAAACAGCTCCAACCCCACCGACTCCATCTCCTGTTGCGCCTCAAGAACCATTTCTGACATCAAGCGCACCACGAGCAATTAACGATTCAT
>DAOMRL010000065.1:0-5292 GCA_035445865.1 Candidatus Levyibacteriota bacterium | reverse complement strand
GATTCATTACTGAATATACACGGCGAGTCAGCTGTTGCTCATGCAATTAGAGAGGTTTGGGCAACAATGTATGACGCACACGCAATCCAATACCTCCATACACACAATAGTATAAGTGTACCTATCAAAACAGCACTCATTGTCCAAAAAATGGTCGATGCACAAAGTTCAGGGGTCGTATTTACGGTACATCCCCGTACCGGTGATAAAAATGTGATGGTATTACAAGCAATTGCGGGTCTTGGAGAGTATCTTAAAAACAAAGGAGTTACTCCCGATTTGTATGAAGTGAATAAACAAGATCTCTCAATACAGGCAAAAAATATCCATCTCCAAGATTCTATGCTTGTCAAAGCATCCACCCAAAACAAACAAGTACCTGTTACTAAAAAATTGCGGAATACGCAAAAGATTTCTGATCACCAGATTGTCTCTCTTGCAGAATATGCAAAAAAACTTGAAAAACATTACTTTTTCCCTCAAGATATCGAATGGTCAATTGAAGACGGAAAAATATATATTATTGAGACAAAGCCGCAGACGTTGCATCATGAAAAAACTAAAGAGCTGCCTCCTGCAAACCATACGTTGTCCTCACACACAGTTCGTTCATTATTGATTGGAGAGCCTGTAAGCCCTGGAATTGGAGTAGGGGCTATCAAAGTAGTTACAAAACCATCTGATATACAGTCATTTCGTCCCGGAGATGTGTTGGTTGCCAAATCAACATCAGCTTCCTATGAGCCTGCGATGCGTCGTGCAAGTGCAATAATTGTTGAAAATGGAATACGTAGCTCCCATACTGCATATACTGCAAAACAATTTGGTGTTCCGGCTGTAATTGGCGTCCCAAATGCTTGTAGTACATTAAAAAATGGGACAGTTGTGACGGTCAAAGGAAATTCGGGGGAGATTCTTAAAGGAAATCTTAAGTTGTTATCTGCATATACTCCTCATGGACAGTCGCAACATACAACAAAAACGAGCCTTTTTGTAGAAGTAACCAATGTACGTCAGGCAGAAAAGATAGCAACACTTCCCATTGACGGAGTTGGAGCACTCTGCGCTGATACTATTATGACAACGTATGGGGTACATCCTAAAAAAGTTGTTCATGACAAAAAAGTAAGCGAGTATACGTCATTTTTAGGAAAAGAGATTGGGATTGTGGCAAAATCAGTATATCCAAAACCGGTTATCTACTCATTAAGTAGCGGGAGTACTGATATGTATCGAGGCCTTCACGGTGGACGTGAGTATGAGCAGTTTACTGAGAAAAACACACTGCTTGGATATCGTGGTGCATTTCGGCACATTAGTGATCCTCGTTTATTAGAATTAGAACTCTCTGTTATACAGTCAGTAAGAGCATTTGGATACAATAATGTACACATTAGGATTCCTTTTGTCAGATCAATAAAAGAATTTGAATTGATGCGAAAAATGATACACAAAGCAGGATTCAGAAGGAGTGCAACGTGTACTATCTGGATGACATGTACAACTCCATCAAATGTATTGCAGATCGACGAATATATTACAGCAGGGCTTGATGGAGTTTTTATTGATGCAGATGTCTTGTTGCAGCTTGTGACAGGATATGACAGGCAAAATAGTGAAGTACAGCATGAATTAGATATGCTGAATCCTGCCGTAATGAGTCTTTACCAACAAGTGATTACGGTATGTAAAAAACAAAAAGTAGCGACCATTTTTAGCACATCGTCTCTTTCTCTCACTCCCGATTTGATTGAAAAACTGGTAGAATGGGGTATTGATACGATCTCTGTTACCCCAGATGGTATTCATCACACCAGAGAACAAGTATGGAAAGCAGAAGAAGGCAAATAGCAGGTAGCAAATATGGCAAAAATATCCAAACTTGACGCACTCACAATTTTTGATTCACGAGGTAATCCTACAGTTAAAGCATGGATCTTACTTGATGACGGTACTGTTGCAACATCAGCTGTTCCAAGTGGTGCATCTAAAGGCACGTACGAAGCTGTTGAGCTACGAGATAAAGAAGAAGCCTACAATGGAATGGGTGTGACCAAAGCAATAGAGAATATAAAAAATACTATAGCACCTGCACTCACCGGAATGGAGATTACTGATATTCAGTCCATTGATAAAAAAATGATAGAACTGGACGGTACTGACAATAAAAGTGTTCTCGGCGCAAACGCAACACTTGCTGTTTCCCAAACTGCTGTCAAAGCAGGTGCGATGAGCACAAACACTCCGTTATACGCCTACATCAGAAACATGCTTGCTTCACCAACATCTGATTTTCAACTTCCAACACCTCTTTTTAATATGATTGAAGGAGGACAACATGCTGATAATGGGCTCAACTTTCAAGAATATCTTATAATCCCTGCAACCAAAAAAACATTTGAAGAAAAAATGGAACTAGGAGTACACGTATATCAAGAACTCAAAAAAGAATTGGCAGATAAAAATATGTCTACACTTGTAGCCGATGAAGGAGGCTTTGCCCCTGACCTCTCAACAAATGCAGATGCACTGTTATTAATCAAAAGCGCTGTGGAAAAAGCACACTATAAATTTGCTTTAGATGTATTTCTTGGTATTGATATTGCCTCAAATAGTTTTAGAGACACAAAAAATTACAAACTTCTTGAACGAAATACGTCGTATTCTCCACAAGAGTTATGTGAATATTATAAAACACTTGCTGCTGATTATTCTCTTTTGTACTTAGAAGACCCATTTAGTGAAGAAGATATCGCTTCATGGAAAACTCTACATGAATCATTATCTACCAATACACTTGTTGTCGGTGATGATTTAACCGTCACAAATCCGTATCGACTACAGGTAGCACTGGATCAGAATGCTATTGGAGGTATTATTATAAAACCAAACCAAATTGGAACGATTACTGAAGCAATTGCAGTATCTGAGATGGCTCGATTCAAAAACATCAAAGTCATAGTCTCTCATAGAAGCGGAGAGACAACTGATGAATTTGTAGCTGATTTTGCTGTAGGAATCGGTGCAGAGTATGCAAAGTTCGGATCTCCTGCGCACGAAAGAATCGCAAAATATAATCGATTACTTGAAATTTCTTATGAACTTGCTACTTCCATTTATACTCCTACTGCTTCAGAGACAGTAACAGAGTAAGTTCTCCTTTTGGCGCTTTTTGTGTATATTCATTGATTAGTGTACTCAGTAACTCTTGTTTAAATTCTTCGTGTATTTTTGTAAGTTCACGTGCAATAACAATCTCACAGTCTCCAAATGTTTCCTGTAGAACGGTAAGCGTATCAACAATGCGATGAGGAGACTCATACAGTACCAATGTTGGTGAGAAGTCTTTAGAAATCGTTGTTTTAATATGGCTTAGTAATTTTTTCTTTTTTGTACGGTTTTTTGTCAAAAATCCTAAAAATAAAAATGAGTCACTGGGAATACCGCTTGCAGATAATGCTGTGGTAACAGCTGATGGACCGGGAATTGGTGTGATTGTAATACCCTTTTTACGAGCAAGTCTGACTAATAAAAAACCAGGATCAGAGATTAGCGGAGTTCCCCCGTCACTGACGAGTGCAACTATAGCTCCATTTTCAAGCTGAGATATAATTTCATACATTACAGTTTCTTCGTTAAATTCATTGAGTGCCACCATAGGCTTTTTGATTCCAAAATGGTGCAGTAACTTTCCCGTAACCCGTGTGTCTTCACAGACAACCGTATCGCACTGTTTTAAGGTATCTAATGCACGAAGCGTCGCGTCATGCAAATTCCCAATAGGTGTTGCTACAATATACAAGTGTCCAGGTTCTTCCATATCTGGTCATTATATCAAATATGGAGTTCATCCTTGGAATCCGCCACTACTTTGAAATAGAATACCTTATTCAGTTTGGTCAGATTTTTGCATATATCGCTCTTTTTGGCATTATCTTTGCTGAATCGGGTCTGTTAATTGGTTTTTTTCTCCCAGGAGATAGTTTGCTTTTTACCACAGGATTTTTTGCATCAAAGGGACTGCTTGATATTCGTATATTACTTCCATTACTGTTTGTAGCAGCCGTTGCCGGAGATAGTGTTGGGTACACGTTTGGACGCAGAGTAGGGAGAAAACTATTTCAGCGAGAGAAATCACTTTTGTTTCACAAAAAACATTTGTTAGCTGCTGAAGCGTTTTATGAAAAGCATGGAAAAAAAACGATTATTCTTGCGCGTTTTGTGCCTGTCGTGAGAACTTTTGCACCAATTGTTGCGGGAATCGGGCACATGGAGTATAAAACATTTCTTGCTTACAACATAGTTGGAGGATTTTTATGGGCAGTAGGTGTTACGCTACTTGGATACTTTTTAGGTCAACTGCCAATTGTAGAGGATAATTTTGAGATTGCGATATTTGTGATTATCTTTGTCTCAATCTTGCCTCCTATTGTGCACATCCTGCAAGATCCAAAACATCGAAAACAACTCATTGAGCTTGCAAAAAACCCTGCAAAAGTAATTAAGAGAGAAAAGAAAAACATTAGTGAATAAGAGCAAGTAGTAACGATTTGTGTAATCGTGTCTCAAAGAATTTGAGAACTCCTTGCTCATTTGTGATCAGACCAATCTAAACTCAGCCTTCATGACCCTCCCGTAAATGTTGTATTGAGTAAAGGTAGCACTTTTCCGTCTGAATGTACTCTTGTGCGGCTCCCATAAATGAGGGCTGGCAGCTAAGTGCGGATACGCAACAGTGAGTAGAAAGAATTCTATCTCCTCATTCTCAGTGCTACGTAAAATGTATCCCCTGTACATATACTTGCTCTCTTCAGATAAGGTGTATATCCCATCACAAGTTACTTCGTGATGAGGATTAATGAACGTGTATCTGAACTGATTACCTTGTATAAATTCTGTCAGTCTTTTTGCCACCTCATCTATTGACTCATCAGTTACATAGATGGACTCTGATCGAGTAATCCAGTTCCGCATGGGATCTTTTCCTTTCAGATCAATGTACAACGAACCTTACGATTGAGGAATTATATCACGGTATATTATATGAAGCTAGCGTTAAGAAGCAGTTCTGAAGCGACGCACAAGACCCACACAAATTCCTTGGATTCGGACATTGGTCGGATAAATTGGTTCCATCGTAGCATTTGCAGGTTTTAAAATTACTTGTTCTCCGTCTTTATAAAATCGCTTGAGTGTAGCCAAACTTTCATCTACTAACGCCACTACAATATCACCATTTTTTGCCATTTCAGATTTTTCAGGTCAAAACCTGCCACATGCCCATCGCCTTGT
>DAOMRL010000064.1:2033-5298 GCA_035445865.1 Candidatus Levyibacteriota bacterium | reverse complement strand
GAGCAGGGCAGAGGAGAGAAATTCAGGCTTATTCAGCCAATTCTTGGTCGATAATGGCTTTAAATGACTCATATGGTTGTGCACCAACGAGCGGAGTTCCATTGACAAAAAATGCAGGAGTTCCGCTTACCCCTGCTGCTGTTCCGTCAGCTGTATCAGAAGCAACTTTATCTGCATATTTTCCACTGTCAAGACATTGATTAAATGATCCCATATCTATTCCTAATTCAGATGCCCATGTTTTTATATCATCGGTTGTATAATCGACAGTTCCACCACTTGGATCAAGTGCTTGCTGTTTGTCAAACATCAGGTCGTGAAGTTGCCAAAAGTTATCTTGATCATTTGCACACTCAAGTGCTTCTCCACTTTTTTGTGCTGCTGCATGAAAAGAAAGAGGATAATGACGGAAGTAAATTGCAACTTTACCGGTGTCTACATAATCTTTTTTGATCTGCTGATAAGCACCAGTGTAATATGATCTACAGAACGGACACTGCATGTCAGAGAATTCAATAAGTGTAACAGGAGCGTCTTTCTCTCCTAGCGGAGGAAGATCACCTACTTCAACAGCCACTTTAGCAGCAGGCTGATTAGGATCAGTAGTGTCAGCAACGACTGCAGTAGATGGTTTTTGTCCTTCTTCTAAACTCTGTACTCTTGCCAGTAAATATCCGACTGAAAATACCGCAACAAGCAAAATCACATACAAAAATTGCTGGGAAGTAATACGTTTTACCTGATCAAGTAAAGCAGGTTGAGATTTTTTTTCTGATCTTGTCGCAGTTGCCATGTAATTACTATAAAGTACTCTTTTCTATTTGTCAATTAAACGATCATTGCATTTATATACTCATATTTGATATTGTGTTTGTTGGCACGTTGTGTCGTTTTCTCAATGGCAAAAGATCAGCATCATAAAAAGAAAATCGTGATTTCTTTGGGAGGGTCTCTCATTGTTCCCTCCACTGGTATTGATACCCAATTTCTTGCATCATTTAATACATTTATCCGCGCTAAAATTTCTGAAAATCCAGAATATCAATTTTTTATTGTTGTTGGCGGAGGGCAGACTGCTCGTGACTATCGGGACGCAGGTCGCAATGTTTTACATCAAGAATTAAGCCCTGATGATTTGGACTGGTTGGGTATTCATGCGTCTCGGTTAAATGCTCATTTGGTCAGGACAATTTTTAGAGATATTGCTCATCCCGTTATTCTTGAACAATTTGACATCATTCGAAAAGTTACCGAGCGTATTGTGATTGGGGCAGGATGGAGACCGGGATGGTCGACAGATTATTGTGCTGTTATGGTCTGTGAAGATTACGAAGTTGATACCATCATAAATCTTTCCAACATTGAAAAGGTGTATACAGCAGATCCAAATACGAATGCTGACGCCAAACCAATTGATACGATTACCTGGGCAGATTTCCAGACATTAGTAGGGGAGAAGTGGACGCCGGGTATGAATGTCCCGTTTGATCCAATTGCAACTAAAAAAGCACAGGAACTGGAGTTAAAAGTGGTGATTATGAAAGGAAATGATTTTGAAAACCTTGAAAACTATTTTGACGGCAAAGAATTTGTAGGTACGACAATTTCTTAAGTTTTGTCAGTATGTAAATCCTCTGGAAGGTGCAACACAAGTGCTTCAGATAAAATTTCTTTTGGAACGTCTTGTATGTGTGTTGTGGTAATAATTGTCTGTTGTTCGGGTAATAAGCGTGAGATAAGGTCGATATTTTGAGCGTCAAGCTCTGAAAATACGTCATCAAGGAGAAGAATTGGTTGTCTGTTGGTGTTTTCCTTTACATAGGTAAGTTCAAATAACTTCAGTTGCAGTATCGCAAGTCGCTGCTCACCTCGTGAGGCAAACTCTCTAATAAGTCTGTGTGTATTAGGGAATTGAATTACAATGTCATCTCGTTGAGGTCCTATGAGTGTTACTCCGCTTGCAAGTTCTGCGTCTTTGTATTTTTCCAGACGTTCGGAAGTTACATAACTTGCGTCATAGGAAAGTTCTAAAGGGTATACGTTTTTGTGAGTAGTATTGACATAGTCAATATATCGTTGTCTGTGCTCACTAATAGTTTTTGCGTGTTCTAATAAAAGAGAGTTCCAGTATACAAATTCATCTGCAGAATATCTTCTCTTTCCTTCTTTTATTAATCCCAATAATCGATTCCGTTGACGGAGTGCTTTGGTATACGTTATGTGTGCTGATCGATACGCTGATGAAGTAGCAGACAACAGTCCGTCAAGGTATCTTCGACGCATTGTGGGTGATTCAGAAATGATCTCTAAGTCTTGCGGAGAGAATATAACTGAACAAAAAAATGATGCAAAATCTACAAGCCGTTTTCCGACGTCATTAAGCAAGTATCGCTTGTGAAAAACAGCTGAATTGTTGAGTAATTGCACGGTTATTTTCACGCGTTCTGAGTCATCCTGAAGTATTGCATCAACTCGGGCAAAGTCTGCACCAAATTGTATGGTATCAAGGTCTTTGTCTGCCCGAAAACTTTTCCCTGTTGAGAGCATATGTACCGCCTCTAAAATATTTGTTTTTCCAACCGTGTTTTCTCCTACAATAATAGTAAGCGGAGCAAACGTGATTGTTTGGCGCTTATACGTGCGGAAGTGAGTAAGTGTGATAGTGGCAAGATGCATTAGGCTAGATACTACCGTTTAAGAGTAGCATTTGGGTCGATAGTTCTCAGCAGTTTTGAGAGTTGAATTGTTACAAATACAGCCAAAATTGTCACAATGACTGCATACAACGAGAGAGAAAGCAATTGTCCGCCTTCAGGAAGCCACCTTCTCACATAGGTAGCAACAAATTCCTGAATGAGACTGTTCCAGGCAAGTGCTGAAACAAGTCCAAATCCTGATGTTGCCAGAGTAAGCATCTGACGGACGATCTCAACATGGAGTTTTTGTTGTTCACTTGCTGGTTTTTTTGTTTTGCGTGCCATATTGGTATAATACAACAAGCAAGCGTAAAGTTCAAAATGAAAAATGTATAGTCCTCAATTTACCATCACTAATAAAGTTGTTCGTAATATTGGAGCAATTGATGCTGCAAAAGAAGTGATAGAGCATGCCCCGCTGTTGCCGTATTGGGAAAAAAAGTTCCAGGAAGAAGCGCTTCTTCGTACTACCCACTACGGGACTCATATTGAAGGAAATGAACTGAGTATTACCCAAGTGCAAAAAATTATTGATGGCGAACGTGTGGTAGCACGAGAACGCGATGTGC
>DAOMRL010000064.1:0-2023 GCA_035445865.1 Candidatus Levyibacteriota bacterium | reverse complement strand
AAGAAGTGATTAATTACAGAAAAATAATCGAGTCTATGGCAGAAGACACAACAGAGACAATTGATGAGGATTTTATTCTTAATTTGCACAAAACAGTAGTTCATGGAGTGCTTGATGCAGATCATGCAGGAAAATATCGCAAAAAAGAAGTGGTTATCCGGAATAGTATTACCGGAGAAGTATCATTTCGTCCGCCAAAAGCCATTGAAGTCCCTTGGCAGATGAAAGATCTACTCATTTTTATCTCTAACGAAAAAGAGATGCATCCAGTTTTAAAAGCAGGTGTTGTTCATTACGAATTTGTACGGATTCATCCTTTTTTAGATGGAAATGGCAGAGTCGGTCGTGCGTTATCTACCTATGTGTTGTTTAAAGAAGGGTATGATATTAGACAATTTTTCTCTCTTGAAGAGCATTTTGACCGTGATCCGGTTGCATATTACACTGCGTTACAAAGTGTACAAGCAAGTAAAGGTGATCTCACAGAATGGGTGATGTATTTTACTGAAGTGATGGCAGCAGAACTTGCAAAAATAAAAGAGCAGATAGACTCTATCTCTATTGATTCCAGACTAAAAGAAAAATTAGGAGGGCCGGTACATTTGTCTGAACGGCAGATAAAAGTGATTGAATATATTCAAAAAGTAGGGTATTTTGAAAACAAGATGTTTCCTTCAATGTTTCCGATGGTTTCTGAAGACACAGTATTGCGTGAGTTACAGGATTTAGTAAAAAAAGGTATTCTCAAAAAACAAGGAAAAACAAAAGGCGTAAAATACGTCATGGCAACGTAAGTATGAAAATTAATGACCTTTCACTTTATTTAGAAAAATTAGAAAATACCACTTCACGCAATGATATGGTGGTCATTTTGGCAGAGCTTTTGGACAAATCTGACGTCCAAGAAATAGACAAGATGATATATCTATTACAGGGAAGAGTAGCACCTATTTATGTGCCGCTTGAATTTGGTATGGCAGATAAAATGATTTTACGTGCTATGGACAAAGCATATAGTCTGGAAGATGGTTTGGCTGCAAAAGAGTTTAAAAAATTGGGAGATATCGGTGAAGTTGCAGCACATTTTGCAAGTACCTATGCAGGAAAAGAGAAAAAACTTTCCGTAACAGATGTGTTTGAAGTATTAAAGTTAGTCACAGAGACGTCAGGTCCTGGCTCTGTAGAAGTCAAAATTGAAAAAATTGCTACGTTATTACAGTCACTTGATCCTTTATCTGCACGATTTGTGTCGCGCATTCCTATCGGGAGTATGAGGCTTGGATTTTCAGATATGACAGTACTTGATAGTCTTTCTTGGATGCTTACAGGAGACAAATCTCAGCGTAAAACAATAGAACGTGCATTTAATGCACGACCTGATCTAGGATTTATTGTCAAAGTAGTAAAAGAAAAGGGTATCAAAGGGTTGGATACTGTCAAACCTGCTGTCTTTAATCCGATTTTGATGGCTCGTGCAGAGCGACTTTCTTCAGGAGATGAAATTATTGAAAAAATTGGGGAATGTGCAATAGAAGAAAAATTAGACGGATTCAGGTTACAAGGACACTATCGAAAGGGGAAAGGAGAGAATGGAGAAGTAAAATTGTTTACCCGTAATTTAGAAGAAGTGACGTTTATGTATCCTGATGTAGTTGCAGGGATTATAGATCAGTTTGATGTGGAGGAAGCGATTTTTGAAGGAGAGGCAATTGCATATGATCCAGGGAGTGGCGAAAATCTGCCATTTCAATTGACTACCCAACGAAAAAGAAAACATGGGATAGAAGAAAAAGCTAAAGAATTGCCACTCAAGCTTATTTGTTTTGATTTGTTATTTTTAAACGGAGAAAGCCTTATTGATCACACGTATACTGAGCGTCATGATAAATTAAAAAAAATCATTACACAAGGAAATACTGTGAGTTTGTCTGTTAGTACGGTTGTCTCAACAGGGAAAGAGATAGAAACTATTTTTGACGATGCCTTGTCTCGAGGGCTTGAGGGAATTTTGGCAAAAAAGCTT
>DAOMRL010000063.1:4813-5465 GCA_035445865.1 Candidatus Levyibacteriota bacterium | reverse complement strand
CTCTAATAGCAAAATAGTCCTATAGTTGATAATTTCTCTGATTTCTGCTATAATTCCCTCATCTCTGACACTATTTGTGGTGTTAGTAGCGTCCTGATGTTGAGTTGGGATTTTAACAGAAAGGGGATGGCCACATGGCTACCCAGTTCGGTTCGTTGAAGGCGCTCCTCGAGCGCTTCGAGGAGCACCGCTTTGGACCAGCAGAGGTCCAACGGCTCGTTGAGTCGTGGGATGTACTGGCTCGGATCGGTAAAGGGGAGTTGACGCGTGACATGCTCAGCCAGGTAATCATGGCGATCAACCCCTACACTTCGGAGAAGGTCGATGTTCGCTACTTCTATCCTCGTGGGTGGAAGCCCACCAAGGTAGATGAGCAGTTGGCCGTCTTGCAGAAGACGTACACTGGGCTTGATGGCTCGCACGTCGTCGGGTTAGCCAAGGCAACGCCAGTTTCTGCCGACGTCGATGGGATCTTCGTAATCCCCAAGCCAAGCAGCATTGCTGCTCAACTCGGGATCCATGATCCGTTCGGTACCGGCTATGGTCAACTTCTCGAAAGAGGAGTACTGACGCATCTTGGCAACCAACGCAAGTTTTACAACTATCGCACTGGCCAGTTGACACCAGAGCTATGTCGAATGCGGCAGTCTGC
>DAOMRL010000063.1:2681-4753 GCA_035445865.1 Candidatus Levyibacteriota bacterium | reverse complement strand
GGAGGCGGACACACAGGGAGATTTTCTGGTGATTGCCGCCCAGACGGGCAAGAAGTGGGGAGGCTATAGTCCCCGCAATGCTTGTTGGGAGATCGAGCATGGTGGGATTGAGTTCCCACTTGAGCCATGGACTGTTGGGCATATCTTGCTCACTAATCCAAAGCGATTGGAGAAGTCCGAGCACCTAATCATCGACTGCCCGGGTGTCGAGTACGTCTATGAACCTGCGGTTGGTTCGGGCCTGTATTTCGGCTTCGCTGGCGATAGGCTGCTTAGCAGGCGGATCGACTATGCCGTCGATAGCTGTGGGTCGGGCTCCGGCTTCCTCTGGTAGTGCAGACTCGGAACTGGGGACTTAAGATCTTGAGTCTTTTGTTCCCTTGTTCCTTGATCAGTACTGCCAGTTCTATACCCCGCCCAACCAGGGCGGGGTATTTTGTTTCATGATATTTTTTTTTGAAAGTAGGCTTATGTATCAAAAATTACGGTTTTTGGTCGCTGAAATCTCTAATCTTTTCGCAAATGACCAGAGCTTTTGATTATCTGTAATCAATAGGTGTGTCAGAAGAAGATTTAGACACTACTTGCCCTAATCTTTGTCTACAATTACATTGTGGCGAATAAAATACAGAAGAAATAATCATAGTGATTCAATCTTCAGTGAGTAAATAGTACGGGTTTGGGTATAAAACTTGCGGTTGGTTCGTGCCTATATTTCAACTTCAATAGCGATAAGCTGTACCTGAATAACAGGTGGATCAACAATGTCAACGATAACTGTGGGTCGGCCTCCGCTGTGGCATGAGTTGAACTTCTAATAAGTTATCTATACAATGCGAAATGGTATGAAGAGTATTATTTTCAAAATTAATCAAAAAGATACAACTTCAAAAGCTCGGACTGGTGAAATTCGTACACCTCATGGTGTTGTGCGTACTCCTAATTTTTGTGCAGTAGGTACACAAGGAACAGTAAAGGCACTTGATGGGCAAGATTTACAAAATATTGGGTTAGATATTGTACTTGCTAATACATATCATCTTCATATCCGCCCAGGAGAAGATGTGATTGATGCACATGGTGGGGTCGCTGCCATGATGGATTGGAACGGTCCTACAATGACAGATAGTGGTGGATTTCAGGTTTTCTCTCTCGGAGTAGCACTTGAACAAGGGGTAGGAAAGCTTTTGCGAGAAAATGACGATACAGTTGCTAAGCCTCGTTTAAATAAAATTACTGAAGACGGAGTACATTTTCAGTCGCATATTGATGGTACACCTCTCTTTTTGTCTCCTGAGACATCAATTGCAATACAAGAAAAGATTGGTGCAGATCTCATTGTAGCCTTTGATGACCTTGAATCTCCCAAGTATGATTATAAAGAAACAAAGCGGTCATTAGATCTCACAGAGAAGTGGTTAATTCGCTCTAAAAAGGCCCATAAGAGAGGAGATCAGCTGTTATATGGCGTTACACACGGTGGAAGCTTTGAAGACCTTAGAATCGAGTCTGCAAAGACAAATGACAAAATATTTGATGCAATAGCCTTGGGTGGCGCTCATAGCAGCAAAGAAAACATGTATGACGTTGTACGCTGGACGGTTGATAATGTTGATGAAAACAAGCCCAAACACATGCTTGGAGTAGGTGAAATAGATGATATTTTTCATATTGTTGAGCTGGGGATAGATACATTTGACTGTGTAATTCCAACTCGAGTTGCACGAATGGGCTGGTATTTTGTCTATCCACCAGAGGGAAATCCAAAAAATAGATTCAGAAAAGACATTTCAAAGTCGTTAAATAGCTCTGTTATGGAGCCTTTATCAAAAGATTGTCAGTGTATGGTGTGTCAAAAGTACACGAAAGCATATATTCATCATCTGTTTAAAGCCCGTGAACTGTTGGGATATAGGCTCCTTACATACCACAATCTTGCGTTTTATGCTGATCTAATGAGTAAAATTAGAGAATCGATTGAAAATGGGAATTTTGAGAGTCTTAAAAAAATGTGGCTAGAATAGTTAAGAAATTGTCTTAGCAACTCCAGCTCCTTCTTGCATACGCCTGAC
>DAOMRL010000063.1:0-2671 GCA_035445865.1 Candidatus Levyibacteriota bacterium | reverse complement strand
GGTGAGATAGGAACTTCAGCTACTGGTTGAGCAGGTGCATTTTGTGCCTGAGCCTCAGTTTGTAGTGCATTTCTCGCTTGAGCAAGTTTGTTTAATTCTTCAGGGGTCCGCTGTGTGGAAAATGCGCTCAATGTATCAGTTTCTATAGCAGTACCTGTAGGAGCTACTATTGGTTGCGGAATTTCATTAGGTTGTTCAGGTTGTTTTACCTTGCCTATTTTTGAGAGTAATCTTGAGAGAAATCCTGACTCAGGGGCAATTGGTGCTTGAACTTCTCGGGATGTTATAGGGGTAAATCCAGGCCGCTGCTCAGGTATAGCTTGTTCTTCAACTGATTTTGGTGCTTCACCATTTTCTTCCATACTCAATAATGTGTCATATTTTGAAAGTATTGTCAAATCAAACTGAATCTTTTTACCTCATCAAGATATTGCTATAATACTGTTATGAAGAAAACAATTCTTTCCGGTATCCAGCCTTCAGGTAATCTGCATATTGGTAATTATATAGGCGCAATTCAGCAATGGAAGCAGATGCAAGATGAATATGACTCTCTTTTTTGTGTTGTTGATTTACACGCAATTACTGTACCGCAAGATCCAAAAGTATTACGGGAAAAAGTACGGGAAATTGCTGCAATATACATTGCTGCAGGTATTGATCCCACAAAATCTCATATTTTTATACAATCAGAAAATCCTGATCATCCATATTTAGCCTGGATTTTAAATTGTTTTACCCCCTTTGGACAGCTTGAGCGAATGACTCAGTTCAAAGACAAAAGTCTCAAGCAAAAAGACGCAACAACCGCAGGACTGTTTGACTATCCAGTGCTTATGGCAGCTGATATTTTGCTCTATAGCGCAGATGAAGTCCCGGTGGGAGAGGATCAAAAACAGCATATTGAGTTGACTCGTGATGTAGCGCAGCGATTTAATACAAAATATGGGGAAATTTTTACCATTCCTGAGCCTAAAATTAGTAAAGAAACAGGACGTATCATGAGCTTGCAAGATCCTACATCAAAAATGAGTAAATCTGATGATGATGCTAATGGGGCGATATTTTTACTTGATACTCCTGAAGTAGTCCGAGAAAAGATAAAAAGAGCAGTAACAGACTCAGATTCTGAAGTGAAGTATAGTGAGGACAAACCAGCAATATCTAATTTATTATCGATTTTTTCTTCAGTAACTGATATCTCAATTGTCGATCTTGAACAGAAATATAGTGGAGTAGGGTATGGTCAATTTAAATCTGATCTAGCAGATGCTGTAGTTGAATTTTTAACTCCATTTCAGGCACGATACAATGAGTTGATGGAAGACAGTGCAAAACTTGATAAAATTTTAGATGATGGAGTAGAGTACTCAAAAAGTAAATCTTCAGTAATTCTCCAAAAAGTAGTCGACGCAGTAGGGTTGAGTCGATAATTCTTCTGGTAAAATAATTTCATGAAACAGTTACATATTTGGGTCTCTGGATTTGTACAGGGAGTAGGGTATAGAGCATTTACGAGGCATGAAGCTCGTAGACGAAAACTCTATGGATGGGTTAAGAATTTACCAGACGGACGAGTAGAAGCGGTAATGCAAGGACCAGAGTATAAATTAAGAGAAATGATTCAAGCATGTGAAAAAGGCTCATATTTTGCACAGGTAGGAAATATTGTGGTAGAGTGGGAAGACCCAGCAGAAGATTTTAGTGAATTTACCATAATCCGATGAAAAAACTTGTGTTATTGTCAATTTATGCTTATCAGTCCATATCGTTTATTCCTAAAGGAATTGCTCAAACTGTTTTTGGTACGGTAGATCAGTGTAAATTTACTCCTACCTGCTCAAATTATATGATCCAAGCAGTGGAAAAATATGGAGTTATCAAAGGGGTTCGGATGGGAATACAGCGGGTTTCCAGGTGCAGACCGGGAAAGTCTGGTGGATATGACCCAGTTAAATGAGCTTTCAATCTGAGTGGGTATTTGATATAATCCAGGAGTGAAATTGAACACACCTAAAAAAGTTTCCAAAAAGAAAAAATCAAAGTTTAAGCTTACGTGGAAAGACTTCGTTTTATACGGATTTCTCCTCATACTCTTTAGTGTATTTACGTTTGGATTAAGAGGTGGTACCGGTTTTAATGCTCAGCAAAGTGTACCTCTTTCTCGGATAATTCAGGATGTACAAAATGAAAAAGTACAGTCAATTGAAGTGTCCGGTACTAAGCTCACGGTCACCTATAAAAATGGTGACATAGTTACGAGTACAAAAGAACCAAACACGTCACTGTATGAAGTATTACAAAATGCTGGCGTAGAGACTCCTACTGTTGATATTCAGATAAAAGACGAAGCTGGTCTTAACACCTGGATTGGTATTTTAGGCTCAATCTTGCCTGTCATATTACTTGTAGGATTTTTCTATTTCATCATGCGTCAGGCACGAGGTGCCCAAGAGGGTATCTTTTCATTTGGATCAAACAAAGGGAAAACATTTAACAAAGACTTTCCGAAAGTGACATTTGACTCAGTTGCCGGAGTAGACGAAGCCAAGCAAGAGCTTACAGAAATTGTAGATTTCCTCAAACACCCTGAAAAATACGTTGCTGTTGGCGCTCGTACTCCAAAAGGAGTATTGCTCGTTGGCCCTGCAGGAACAGGAAAAACTCTCCT
>DAOMRL010000062.1:0-5467 GCA_035445865.1 Candidatus Levyibacteriota bacterium | reverse complement strand
ACGAGGTGTTGGTGTAGCCGTAGATCGAGGTGTAGGCGTAGCCGTAGCAAATGGCGCATGTGGTGCAGCCGGGGTTGGAGTAGGATCAAATTCAAGCGTCATATTTGAAAAGGAAGTTTGCGTAATACACGTTGCCAACTCAGCGCTGTGACAAAATGTATTTGCTAACACATTACATTTACTACTTTGCCAATTAACGGTTATCTTTGCAAGATACCCATCTAAAACACCCGCACACTGCACAGAATCACTGACAGTGATTTTTCTCACAAATTTGTTATTACCAACACGTTCATTTTTACAGTCTCCAACGTCAGGGGATCTTTGAAAATCCTCATTAAAACATTTACTTCCTCCAACTCCATAATACGTACCTATAAACTGATCATATCCTAACTTTTCTTTTTCACTTTTTAAATACTCCATTCCTTCTTGAGCGTACTTGTTAGCCATATTTTGATCTTGTACAAATTGTGAGTTACTAACACTTGCAGTAATGACAACCGCAATGCCCGCCACCGCTACCACCACAGCAGAAAGCGCTATAATAGCTTCAAGCAGTGCTGCGCCTGATTGATATCTTACAAATGATTTTTTTATTACTTTTTTCATTGTTATATTTACAGTACCAATCTCCCATCAGCACCTATTTCTATAGTATGGTCAAGATCCGGATCAGCCTCATGATATATCTCAAGCGGACAAGGTAACGAGTCTGTGCCACGATACGCAACATTTCCGGTAATTACTTGGTATTCAACACCACTACAATTTCCCCAATTTCTTAGCTTTACTCCAGGCGGCAATTTCTGAGATTTAACCATGTTACTCGTTGTTATATCAGCTCCAGCTATCGTGCAATGGGTTATAAGACTTATAGAATCACTCTCTAAGGTAACTCTGTATCCTCGCAACACGCTTGTAGTATTGCATACGTCAGGCTTTACATTTGAGATAGCATTGTTACGTGCCTGATCGTATGCAAGTTTTAGCTGTTCAATGCCTTGGTTAAATGCCTGTGAACGGGAATATTGAGTAAAAGCAAAAAGCCCCCCCCCTGCCATCACAGCAGACATTGTTATAACAACCATAAGCTCAAGAAGTGTAAAACCAGCTTGCTTATGGGTAGGATTTTTTTTGAATGGGAAATGGAAGCTTAACCATGAGTGATTTTTTAATCGCAATGCATTTGAAATTTGAGATTTGCGATTTGAAATTTTAGTATGTTTGACCATTGTGACATTTTACGGATTTGTTACGGTATATCTTTTCCCATTTGCCCCACAGCTCAAATCATCAGTCGCATTTGGATCTTGATCATTTGTATTTTCCAAACACACAGAGAGCGTATATCTAAAATCTGATGTGCCCTTAGCATAAACATAATCAGTAGTACCGTCTAATGGGTCGCAGGGGACTTTTTCCATATATACCGTTGGAGGGTCTTGCAAAGGACTCCCACATGTAGGGAAACTTGCGGTTTCAGGATACTTTCCAACATCAATACGATATGTCTCAAGCGCCAAACGGATTTGCTCAAGGTCTTTTTTGCGTACCCCATCACGTGTTTTGTACCGCACATTCATAAAGTTTGCGACAAGCAGAGAAGAGAGTATGCCAATAATTGAGATCACGACAATTAGCTCAATTAACGTAAACCCTCTTTGTATTGAAAAGTTTTTTGTACATTTATCCATATATCTCTATACAGTTTAGATCAAGTTATATATATAATACAACACCTTATGGGGATGTATTAGGACTAGAGACTCCATAACGACATTGTCCGACCCCAGAAACTGCGCAATCATTATTATTGGTATTACTACACTTAGTTGACATATCTGCAGTTGCTCCAGGACACCTTTGCGGATCAGCAGGCGATTCTAAGTGAGAATACAGCTGATAACCCTGATCCCCTAAAGATACAGAGCGTCTGTAATAATACTTAAATGGACTACGGGGATCTTCGGGCACTTTCTCCATATATGAAGCGGACGCGGTTTTGAGATCTAAGAGCGAGGCGGGATACTCATTGTAATCATCATAATATACCTCTAGTGCGCGTTGTATTTGAGCAAGATCACTTTTTCTTTTTGCATCTCGTGCTTTTCCCAGTTGACCACTTGGATTAATCACCATAACAAGTCCTGCAGCAAGTGTACCAAGTACTCCCATCACAACTAATAGCTCAATGAGAGTGAAGCCTGAGTGTAATTTCTGAGTGAAAAATTTCATTTTATGACTATTTTTAGTATGCATCGTTTTACATACTGCTGTCAAGATCACAGTCTTAAAATAACAGAGCCATGATATTCTCTGCATAGAGTAGTGCAATAACCATACCGACAATCATAAATGGCCCAAATGCTATCTTACTTCCTTTTAACTTTTTTCTTTTAGACAAAATCAAACCAATCGAAACAATTGCTCCTACTACAAATGCTGCGTAAAAGGCAACAAGACTACCGGGAAAACCTAAAAGTAGCCCTATGACAAATGCAAATTTAACATCTCCAAACCCCATCCCACGACCTTTGGTACCAAGAAATAACGCAAGAAAAAAGAGCGTAGAAGCAACACCTGTTACAATATATGGCAATATTTCGACTCCGCTAAATACATGTAATACCACTGTTATTACTCCAATACACAGTAACAAGACATCAGGGATAATTTGGTGCATTGAGTCTATAAAAAAGATTGCAACAAAAAGAGCAAAAAGTACTAGGTAAAAAGGAGTACATATGAGTTGATCAACTGGAGTAAGTATATATATAAGTACAAAACCAATTCCTGTAAGCAACTCTACGATCGGCAATCTATAAGGGATAGGCTTTTTACAATACCTACATTTACCCTTAAGGAATATATATGAAAGAATAGGAAATAAGTCATACCATTTGAGAGTTTTTTTACAAGATTCACAGAACGAACGATTTCTCGAAAAATATTTACCCGAAGGAAGCCGATCAATTAAGACATTAACAAAACTCCCCAAAATAGAACCAATTATAAGGAGGAGTAAATATTGATTTAACATAATTTCACAGATGAGTAAAACGATTACAGAAAGCAGAATTGTTAATTTACTAATGAGGTAAGACTTGCTGAAGGGTCAGTAGTTGCATTAGTGGTGCAGATATATCCAGCCTGTCCAAGAAGTGTTGAGTATACAAAATATACACCTTGAGCTGTTGTACATCCTGCTCTAGCTCTATCTGAGCCTGATTCTAATCGAGCGTATACAATTGCCTCAATATTTCCAGCGACTGTTGCCGTTGCATAACAATAATTGTTTTCTCTATTTGCTGCTGTATTACAACCTATACCTGTAGGATACGTATTATTAGGTGTAATTTTAACTTCTCCTGTAGATTTTAAATTTGTTGTAATCCATGAATTAGAAGTTGCAAAGTATTGTCCTTGGGCAGTATAATATGCAACTGTTGCTCTTCCTAATTCTGTAATTGATGATTTTCGCCCAGTATCACTACCGCGAGCGAATTGTTCTAAAGGATTGATTGCAACAAGTACTCCAGCAGCAAGAACTCCGAGAACTGCAATAACTACGAGAAGTTCGACAAGTGTAAAGCCTTTGTTTGAAGTGGGCAGTGAAAATTTCATATCTGTATTCATGTTAATCATACCGAGTATATCTTGTCAATAGGGCAATTTATTTTCTTACAAACGAGGCTACTTATTCATCATTTAAATGATTCGACAGTAAATCGAGGATTAACATTGTTTTCTTGAACATACTGATTCTGTAGACTTATATATTGCAATAATCTAACATGGTTTGGGAGTATCCCTTTATCATTTTGAATCACTTTTTCAACAATTACATCACGAAGTTCTATGACAAATTGCGTATAATCCTGAGCTGATGATATTTCACTGGCAATTTGCAATATACTCTTATTAAAATCAGCTTGTGCAATTAATTCCTGCAACAGATCAGAATATTTTTTTTCTTTATCAGATCTTTTACTATCTACAGTACGGATAATACATCGGGAACGGATTGTTTCAAGCAATGTATCTGCTGAGTCAACTAAAAATAATACATAATCTGACTCAGAAAGTTCTTCAAGATATTTAAGCAGTGCGTTTTGAGCGGGAATAGTCAAAGAACCTGAAAAAACTGTTAATCGTTTTTCTCCTTTTCCAATATGTACCCGTGATGCTCGAACAATCCTGTGCACATCTTCAATTTTGACTACACCTTCAATTGTAGTTATACCGTATGCAGGGATAGAGTACTGAGTGACCAATGATGAAATATAGTCTTTTTGTGCTTTGGAAGATCCCAGAATTATCATGCAGTGCATATTGACATTGTACCATGATTTACCCTACGATTGAGTATAAGGAGAGGATTCTAGCAAATCTGATTTGTCGAATTTTCTGAAATTTATCCAAAATTATGGAACCTGCCCAACCAACAAATGGAGTGAGTACTCAGGGGGTTTTTTCCCAAATGGACACTCAAAATACAGGACGGTCTGTGACTGATATTGTATTTGAAGAACATCTGATTACCCCAGAACAATATTCTGCTCTTAAAGTTGAGTCTGCAAATAAAGGTATCCATGTTGACCAAGCGTTACTTGATAATAAATTTGTCCCGGAAGATAAATTCTATGAAGCAAAAGCAAAATTAGTAAATGTGCCGTTTGTGTCAATCGGAACACTTCCTTCTTCTCCTGAAGCGCTCGGATTTGTCACCAAACCACTTGCAGAACGATTAAAAGTCATCCCCTTTGCATATGACAAAGACCGCAATGCATTATCTGTTGCCATGGCAGATCCGCTTGATCTTGATGCACTCAATTTTCTCCGTCAAAAAACAGGCATCTCTATTTCTGTATTTCAAGGAATACCTCAAGAAATTACAGAGGCTATCCAAACTCAGTACTCTGCAGGTCTTGTCGGAGAAGTCAAAGAAGCACTAAAAGAGACCGAGCAGATCAACAAAGTTAAAACATTTGACAAAGACAGTATTGCAAATGTCATAAAAGATGCTCCGATAGCTAAAATCGTTGCGACAACACTTGAGTATGCTATGAAGAGTAGAGCATCAGATATTCATATAGAGCCTCAGGAAGATAGAGTACGGGTACGGTACCGTATCGATGGTATTTTATATGAACGACTTTCTCTGCCAAAAGGGGTACAAGAAGCAGTCACATCCCGTATCAAAATTTTATCAGACTTAAAAATTGACGAACATAGATCACCACAAGACGGGCGGTTTAATTTTAAATTTGGTGATCAAGAAGTAGACTTGCGTGTCAGTGTACTGCCAATTGCGTGGGGTGAAAAAATTGTTATGCGTTTGCTCCGCAAATCAGGTGGAGTACCAACACTTAATGATCTTGGATTGCGAGGAAATGCTTTAAAAAATTTAGAGGCATCAATTTTAAGACCTCACGGGATCGTCCTTGTTGTTGGACCAACAGGT
>DAOMRL010000061.1:2983-5534 GCA_035445865.1 Candidatus Levyibacteriota bacterium | reverse complement strand
ACTATTGAACAGAGCCATACATTTACAAATCCAAATACATACTCAGTAAGTGTTGTCTTGACTGATGACAGAGGAGCAACAAGTATTGCCTGTACACAAACCGTAGAAGTACTTGCTTCTCAAACAGGGACAGATACCCAACCTGAACCTACTCCAACACAAGCAGTTATTGCCCAACCGACAACTCCTCCTCCTATTGATCCACCTGGCTCTCTAGGAACTGCAATGGGTGTAATAGGAGCTATTATGCTGACTGTTATCGGAGGACTTTTGTTCTTCGCGCTCTAACCTAACCTCAACGGAAATTACACTTTTAAGACAGATAAAAAGGCTTCTTTAGGGACTGACACACGTCCAATCATTTTCATTTTTTTCTTTCCTTCTTTTTGCTTATCAAGTAACTTGTTTTTTCGTGTCACGTCTCCTCCATATAATTTTGCGGTAACATTTTTTGAAAGTGCTGCTATTTTTTCACTGGCAATAACCCGAGAACCTATCTGAGCACGAACTGCAATTACAAACTGATGTTTGGGAATTTCTTTTGCAAGCAACTCAACAATTTTACGAGCAAAAAATTCGCTTTCACTTTTATGTACAATAAAAGATAATTCAGGTATGACTTGTTCGTTTACTGAGATATCCACCCGAGCAAGATCTGAAGGACGATACTCTAAGAATTCGTAGTCAAATGAAGCATACCCTGATGATATTGACTTTACTTTATCAAAAAAATCATAAATTACATTTGCCAAAGGCATCACAAACGTAACTCTTACCTGAGAAGAATAATATGTTATATCTTGTTGCTCACCACGACGTGCATAAATCAATTCCAATATTGACCCCAGATATTCTTGCGGAGTATAAATTTCTGCTAACATATATGGTTCTTTGATATCTTTTTTTGAGATATCAAAATCTTTTGGATTTGTGACACTTTCTCCCTCGACTTCATATTCAATACTCGGTGGAGCTGTGAATACATCAAGATTAAATTCACGTTCAAGTCTTTCTATAATTATCTGTGCGTGCAACAAACCTAAAAATCCACATCTGAATCCTGGACCAAAAATTGATGATTGTTCTGGAGTAAAGACAAGTGATGCATCAGTCAGTTTTAATGTATGCAATGCTTTTCTGAAATTTTGAAAATCGGCATTTGATAGCGGATACATACTTAAGAAAACAAAAGGTTTAAGCGGTTTATACCCAGGTAATGGCTCAGGATGTTGCCCTTTTATCGTCATTGTATCTCCGACTTTTGCCTGAGTAATGTCTTTAATATTCGTAATTACATATCCTACTTCTCCGTTTTGTAAAACACTTGTTGACACATAGGTAGGTTTCATATGTCCTACATCAAGAACAAGTGCCGTTGAGTTATCTGCTAAAAATGTGATCTCATCACCTTTTTTAATACTTCCGTTTTTAACCCGTACGTAAATCACAATCCCTTTGTGCTCGTCATATACAGAATCAAAAATGAGTGCCTGTGTTAAGGCTGTAGTATCTCCGTCAGGAGGAGGCACTTGTTCTATGACTCGTTGCAAAAGAGTATCTACTCCTTCACCCGTTTTGGCTGAGATGCGTAGAATATCTGAAGAATCAAACCCTAAGCCTTCCATGTCTTCTAATATTTTTTCTACATTTGCTGAAGGGAGGTCAATTTTATTGAGGGCTGGAATAACTTTTAGATTTAACCGTTTTGCAAAATTGTAATTTGCAATAGTTTGTGCCTGTATCCCTTTTGTTGCATCAACCAGCAGAATAGCTCCTTCACACGCATTCATCGTACGTACAACTTCATATGAAAAGTCTACATGACCTGGAGTATCAATTAAATTAAGTTCGTATTTTTTTACGTTAAGCGTATAATTCATACGCACAGGCGCAAGCTTTATCGTGATTCCTCTTTCACGAGATATTGGATTTGAATCCAAAAATTGTTCCTGAATTTTATCGTGTGAAATTGTACCGGTTATTTCAAGCAGTCTATCCGCAAGTGTCGATTTCCCATGATCAACATGAGCTATGATTGCAAAGTTACGTATTAAGTTTTGGTCCATCTATAATTTCTCCTATATTTTTCAAAATTGGTGTGCGCGAACTGAATTTTTTCACCACTGCAAGTATATAGTATGCTTCGCGTATTTCAAGTAACCAGGTGAAGAAAAGAAAAGAGAGGAGCCCTAAAAATGAAGATATTCCGGTTAAAATAATGAGATTGATGGTACGTGTTGTATCAAACACCAACTGATCGAGAAGTTTTATCGGGATGTATAAAGAAAATCCCATGATAAACGTAGCAATCAGTATTTTTGTCACACTGACACTCATCTCAAATTTTGGCAACTTGATATGCCAATGGAGTGCAATAAGCATCAAAACTGCACTCAAGATATTGGCTATAGAGAGAGAAAGCGCAAGATAATAAACTTGTTTGTGAAGTACCATCACAAAGATATACGAGAGAGTCACATTTACCAAGACTGAAATAGCCGTGATTATAAATGGTGTCATAGTGTTTTTTAATGCAAAAAATGCCCGTGAT
>DAOMRL010000061.1:0-2937 GCA_035445865.1 Candidatus Levyibacteriota bacterium | reverse complement strand
ACCAGTCATAACCGTTGCATCCCAATCAAAAGCGTCCACTCCATAGACAAGACGGACTATCGGAATTCTAAGCACAATAAGCAGTACACTTATCGGCAATGTGAGATATAAAATTTGATTGATAGAAGGGATCAAGATTGAGAGGAACTCTTTTCTGTCTTTTGCTTTTTTTGACAAGGCAGGAAAAGTTGCCTGAGCAATTGAAAGACCAAAAAGATTAATCGGTGCAAACCAGAGCGTTTGAGCAAACTCTAAAATAGCAATACTTTTTGCCGAGATAAAAGAAACAAAATATACATTTGTTGCAAGAATTGACATCTGGACAAGCAAGGCAGTAGCAGAACGAGGGATCATCAAGTGTAAAACAGTTTTTACTTCGTCTACAACCTCAAAAACAACTTTAAATCTGTATCCAGATTTTGCCAAAAGCGGAATTTGTAAAATGAAATATAAAAATGCACCGATAAAAACACCCACAACTGCACCATGTATTCCCAAATACGGCTCTAATATGAGTACTCCTATAATTATTCCTAAGTTATACAACGCAAGAGCAATACCGGGGAGCAAAAAGTGTTGAAGAGACTGTAAAATTCCTGTTGCTATTGTTCCTAATATGAAAAAGATCTGAGAAAATATAACAATACGAGTAATAGATGTCATAAGAGCAAGTTCTTCAGATGACAATCCCGGAGCGATCAGTGCCGTAATCTGTGCAGCAAATAACGCAACAATTATGGCACATACTACATACACAGTTGTACCTAACGTCATCAGAGAAGACACAAATTTATTTGCCGCCTTTGTATCATCTTTTGCAAGATAGTCTGAAAATACCGGTATAAAAGCAGAGGTTAGCGCACTTGCAATAAAAACTTGGAAAATAAAATCAGGGATTTTAAATGCTGCAAAAAAGACTCCCAATTCACCCATTGACTCACCATACATGATGGCAAAAACCCGGTATTTTACAAATCCTAAAAGATAGGCAAACCAGGTAGTAAGCATGATGAAAAATGCAGCTGAAAAAATGCTTGTTTGTTTGGACGTTATCGCACCTATTCCTTTTTTAAGCAGATCTTTTACCATAATGTCTTTCTTTGAAAAATTTAGAAAGTGGAATATATCATTTGACTCTCTATCTGTATTTTATTTAAACATATAGACGTTCTCTCTGACCTCTTCCCATATCAGGCCACAAACTCCATATTGTTGTGTTCTTAAGTATAACATGGTAGAATACGCCTATGCCAGTTATTAAATCTGCTATAAAAAAATTGCGTAAAGACCGTGTGCGGGAGATACGAAATGATGAGTTTCGGAAACAACTTCGTGACGCTTTGCGTGCTGTGAAAAAAACTTCTGCAGATAGCACGGTACTTCAGACAGCATATTCCTTAGTTGATAAAGCCGCAAAAAGAAATCTTTTACACCCAAATAAAGCAGCTCGCATGAAGTCACAAATTGCAAAATCTATCAAATCTGCTCCTGTTTCTAAAGCAAAAAAATCCGCTTCTGCGTAATTGTCTCATTTACTCATAATTTATCTTTGACAAATGTCTTAAAAATCAACTACACTGATAAGTAGTATGCCTGCCGATTCTGACGCAAAAAAAAGTGCGTCCTCACTGCAAAAAGACAAACCAAAAGACGGCCCTGTCAAATCGACAGCTATTAATCTGTCTGGAAAGCCAAAAGAGTCTAACAGTACTCTTTTTTATAAATGGACTATTCAAATAGGCAGAATTGTCATTGTGCTCACTGAGTTAGTGGCCTTATCAGCACTCGGATATCGATTTATTATCGACAGGCAGATAGCAGATCTTAATGACCAAATTGATAGACAGATTCTATTTATCCAAAGCCAAGAACAAAAAGAACAGGAATTTAGAGGGCTACAAAATAAACTCTCAATCATCAAAACGATCAAAAAGGATACTGATGCCAAAATAAATGTGATGAATACGGTACTTGATGCTGCAAATGAAGGTATTTTTACAACAGATAATATTGCCGTAAATAAAAATATCATCTCACTGAGCGGTGCTACTTCTTCAGTTTTTTCTCTCAACGGTTTTATCGAAAACCTCAAGACAAACGAGTTTGTAAAGGCAATCAGTATTGCAGAAATTACAAGTGGAGACACTGGGATTCTCTTTAAACTCAATATTACGCTTGCAGATTCCCCTGCAGAGATGGAAGGAGAAGTTGTTACACAATGAAAGAGACACAGTTAAATTTTAAAGAATTGTATCAGATATATACCAAAAAATATCCTGAAGTATTTAAGTTTTATGAACGACAAAAGTTTGTCAGTTATGTATATATCATACTGACGTTATTTACTGTTTCATTTTTTGGTATTTTTGCTATCATGCCAACTCTTTCAACAATAACAGCGCTTAATAAGCAAAAAGCTGATAATGAGTTTATCTACGAAAGCCTGAAAGTAAAACTTGCAAATCTCCAACAACTTGACCAACTGTACGCTGCAAATGCACAAACTATCCAACAAGTTGAAACTGCAATCCCGCCAACTGCACAAATTCCTACGGTGGTAAAAAAAATTGAGACACTTGCTCAGCAAAATAATTTATTTATCTCAAATATTGTAACCGGCTCTATAACCCTTTTTCCTACAGCTGAAAAAGATCCCCCACTATATTCATATACCGTGAATATGTCATTGGTAGGAGATTCTGCAAATATAAACACATTTATATCTCAGGTTATTAACTTTGACCGAATCATAGGGATTGAAGCAATTGGATCAGGTACAACCAATGAAAACCGTTCAGAAGTTGTGATTACTGGAAGGGTATTTTTCTATGCAACAGAATAAAACAATAAAAAACATCCTGTATCTTGCAATTTTAACAACCGTTGTAGTTATTACATGGGTCGGGTCTAACGTCTGGCTTGCATTTACTACTTCCA
>DAOMRL010000060.1:0-5561 GCA_035445865.1 Candidatus Levyibacteriota bacterium | reverse complement strand
GGAAAAACAACTATTTGTCTCTCTGTAATTGCAGAAGCACAAAAAATGGGCGGAACTGCAGCATTTATCGATGCAGAACACGCACTTGACCCTGTATGGGCACAGACAATCGGTGTCAAACTTGATGACCTCATCATCTCTCAACCGGACACCGGAGAGCAAGCACTAGAGATAACAGAGCAATTAATCCGCAGTGGAGCAGTTGATGTACTGGTAATTGATTCTGTAGCGGCTTTGGTGCCTCGTTCAGAACTCGAAGGGGAGATGGGAGATTCTGTTATGGGTATGCAAGCACGGCTCATGTCACAAGCTCTCCGTAAATTAACCGGTGTCATTTCTCGAAGTAAAACAGTGTGTATTTTTACCAATCAACTCCGTCAAAAAATCGGTGTTATGTTTGGAAATCCTGAAACAACAACCGGAGGACTTGCTCTTAAATTTTACGCATCAGTACGACTTGATGTTCGTCGGATTGAACAGCTTAAAGACGGGGATCGAGTGATCGGCAATAGAGCACGTGTTAAAGTAGTCAAAAATAAAATGTCTCCACCATTTAGAATTGCTGAATTTGATGTAATGAGCGGAGAAGGGATTTCAAAAGAAGGTGGAATTTTAGATGTAGGTATTGAAATGGAAATTATTAATAAATCAGGAGCTTTTTTGAGATATGGTGAACAGATGCTTGGGCAAGGACGTGAAAATGCAAAAGCATATCTACGAGAAAATAAAGATTTATCTGAAAAAATTAGAAAAGAGATTATGGCAAAATCACAAAATGGAAAACCTCTGCTTGAAGTAGGAAAAGAAGAAAATGAAGACGGAGAACCGAACCTTGCAGAAGACTAATTCCTCATGGATTTTGAAGAAATCAAGATCGAAGTACTCAAAGCGTATACTCGCGCACTAAAATATTTATCGTATAGACCGCGAAGTGAAAAAGAAATCCGTGATAGACTTGCTAAGAAACACTTTGACTCAATGATTATTGATCAAGTAATTGATAAATTAAAAGAGGACAAATTTTTAGATGACACAGGATTTGCTCAATGGTGGACAGAACAACGTCAGGATTTTCGAGGAAAAAGTAAATTTGTTATCAAAAGTGAGTTATCAGAAAAAGGGATAGATAGAAATACTATCGATGCCACTCTCACCAATGCAAAAGATGATCTTAAAACAGCTAAAGAGTTTTTAGACAGAAAAAAGCGGAGATTTGAAAACTACACTGGAGATGAATACAAAAAAAAAGTGATTGGATTTTTACAACGAAAAGGATTTAGTTGGGATGTAATTCAAAAAGTACTAAAAGATGAAAACTAACGCTTTGGAGATTGTTTTTGTCGACGAGCTTTACCACCGGTACCGACTTTTCGTCGTTCACGAGTACGAGGATCACGAGTCAAATATCCATTTTCTTTGAGAAGTGTATGATATTTCTCTGTGTCAATTTTGTCAAACGCACGAGCTATACCATGTAACATTGCATCTAATTGTCCACCGATTCCACCACCAACAACTTTTACAGAGATAAAATATTTCCCAAGTGTATCTGTGACTTCAAAAATCTTTTTATATTTTGGAGCATATGGTTTAAATCTGAAGTATTCAGCTGCCTGTTTCCCATTGATTACTAAATCTCCGGTTTTGTACTCATTTTCAAATACCGTAACGGTTGTACTCTGAGCACTATATACTCGTACACGAGCTACAGACTCTTTTCGACGTCCAACAGCATAAGTAAATGGTGCTGATTTAACTTGTTTTGTAACTTTTTCTGCCATGATTATTTACTTTCTCCTTTTTTTACAAATTTTTCTTCATAAGGATGAGATTCATCTGTATATACATGCAACCGTTTGAGCATTTTATCACGAAGCTTATTTTTGGGCAACATACCTGAAACTGCATGACGTATTACTTCTTCTGGTTTGCGCGCTTTTAATTTGCCAAGTGTCTCTTTTCGAAGACCACCAGGATATCCTGAATAGTTTGTATATACCTTTAATTTCTCTTTGTTTCCTGTTGTGATAAAGTCTTTTGCATTTGTTACAACGACATAGTCTCCACAATCAAGATTACGGACAAAATATGACTTGTTTTTACCCATCAAAAGCTCAGCAATCTTTGTTGCTGTACGTCCAAGTGTCTGATCTTTTAGATCAACATGATGCCATACTCTTGTGATATCTTGTGCTTTTGTTGGCGTTGTTGTTTTTAGTATCATACTTATTTATCTCCTTTTTTTGCTGGTGTCTTTTTTGTCTCAGTTTTTTTCTTTACTACCTTCTTTTTTTCTTCTTTAACTGGTGCTTTTGCTTCAACTTTTTCAGCTTTATTTTTCTTAACAGCTGTTTTGCTTTTCTTTTTTGAGACCGGTTCAACAACGATCGTTGATTTTTCTACCCATTCTATATATACCATTGAGGCATTATCTTTTGTTCTATTTCCTAATTTCACAATACGAGTATATCCACCAGGACGATTAGCAAACCGAGGAGCAAGATCTGTAACAAGCTTTTCTACAACGTCATGCTGAAATGTTTTTTGCAAATGTACCCGAGCTTGCTCACCATGTGTTTTTGCTTTTGTCACATGTTTTTCAATTTCAGCTTTTATTGATTTTGCTTTTGCCTCAGTTGTTTTTATACGTTCTTGCAATACAAGCTCACGCATAAGACTGCGGAATAATGATTTTCTTTGATTGATGTCTCTTTTAAATCTTCGACCAAAAATTCTTTTTTTCATATTTGTTTATATAATCCTCATTTAACAAAAAATGCCTCACACTCGACGCAAAATCGCAAATATATTTGATTGTAGGAATTATTTATTTATAGGTAATTCCTTTTTCTGCCAAGCTTTCGTCAATAATAGACAGAGATTTTGCACCAAGATTTCGATATGTCATAAGCTCTTTTCGTGGAGTATTTAACATATCTCCTACTGTTTCAATACCAGCGTTTCGAAGACTGTTGTAAATTCTTGTTGGAAGATCTAACTCATCTACAGTCATTTTCATTAAATCATCGGAAAGCTGTGGAGCTGCTTCTGATCCCTCTTCTTGTTCTGCTGCTTGAGTATCAGATTTTGGATTACTAATCATTGAGAAGTATGAAACAAGAATTCTACTTGATTCATCAAAAGCTTCACGTGCATTAACTGTTCCATCTGTCCATACTTCAAAAATCAATTTATCATAATTTGTCTGACGACCAACACGAGTTTGTTCAACTTTATAATTAACTTTTTGAATTGGAGAATAAATAGCATCAATTGGAATAACTCCAACTGTTGATACTTTTCTTTCTTCTGAAAGTGAGTATCCAAGTCCACGTTCAACAGTAAACTCAACTTCAAGTTTTGAAGATTTATCGCTCAGACTTCCAAGATAATGTTCAGGATCAATAATTTCAACACCTTCTGATACTTCAATATCTTTTGCGTGTACTTTTCCTGATCCGGTCTTTGAAAGTGTCATTCGTGCTTCAGTCTGACCTTCAGCAAGTTTGATGCGAAGTGTTTTAATATTCAAGATAAATTCGATAATATCTTCTTTGAGTCCAGGAAGTGTTGAGAACATGTGTTTTACCCCTTCAATTTTTACTGAAGTAACTGCTGCTCCTTCGATGTTATTGAGCATCACACGTCGAAGCGCAACACCAAGAGTATGTCCAAACCCTGGTTCAAGAGGTTCAACAATAAAGCGGGTATACCCTGCTTCATTTATTTCTTCTGTTACATTAAAATTAGGTTCAATCATATTTATGTATTATATATCAAATCCTGTCGAAGCCACAAGTAGGCTTCTGCCTTAACGGCAAACAGAACACTATTGTACTATTATCTTGAGTAAAATTCAATAACCAATGCGTAATCAACCGGATTTGCTACTTCATCGCGTGTTGGCATACGCAAAACCTTTCCTGTATCTTTTGTTCGTTTTACAAAATCTACAATTGTTTCATCTGCTGTTAATTTTTCTTTTACAACCTCAACCATAGCTAATTTTGATCGAAGTGCTACAACATCGCCTTCTTTTACTTTGTATGATGGGATATTTATTTTTTGATCATTTACCAATACATGTCCGTGTGAGACGTATTGACGAGCTTGAGAACGAGAATGAGCAAATCCCATTCTATATACAATATTATCAAGTCGTGACTCAAGGAATTGCAGTAAAACTTCTTCTGTATTCCCTTTTTCACGAGATGCTTGCTCTACATATCGAGCAAATTGTTTTTCAAGTAACCCATAAATTCTTTTTAACTTTTGTTTTTCTCTGAGCTGAATACCGTATTCAGTTACTTTTCTTCGACCACGACGACCTTGTGATCCTGGAGGAGTTGTCAACCTACGCTCAAGTGATTGTGACATTTTACCGCTCAGGTTAACCCCTTCGCGTCTTGATAATTTATGTTTTGGTCCTGTATATCGTGCCATAATTTTTAGTTTCTCCGTTTTTTCTTCGGTCTTGGTCCATTATGCGGAATCGGTGTGATGTCTGCAATCATAGCAATTGACATACCTGAATTGCGAACAGCTCGAAGTGCTGCGTCTCGTCCGACACCAGGACCTTTAATATATACCTCAACTGAGTTAACTCCGAGTGCTTTTGCTTTTTTCAGTGCATCTTCTGCAACTGAAGTTGACGCATAGGGAGTTGATTTTCGAGAACCTTTAAACCCTGCTGCTCCTGCACTGCTCCATGCAACAGCATCACCTTTTTCGTTTGTTACAGTAACAATTGTGTTGTTAAAAGTCGTACTTACATACACTCTACCAACACCGGTTGTTACCATCTGTTTTTGTTTTTTTGCTGTTTTTTTAACTTGTTTTGCCATATGTGTTTACTTTACTCCCATTCTTTCTGCCACTTCTTTTCTAATTGCACCAATTGTTACTCTTTTACCACGTTTTGTACGTGCATTTGATCGAGTTCTCTGTCCATGAACTGGAAGTCCTCTGGTATGTCTAATTCCTCGATATGAACCAATTTCCCGAAGTCTTTTTGTGTTCTCATATATTTCAGCTCTCAAATCACCCTCAATTTTGTATTTTTCAAGCGCTTTTTGTAGACGTCCAAGTTCTGCTTCATTAAGCGTATGACTTCTTGTTTCAGGTTCAATTTTAGCTTCTTTTAAAATAGGGTACACGTTAGTACGTCCTATTCCATAGATATAGGTGAGTGCAATGTCTATTCTTTTATTATCAGGTAAATTAATTCCAACTAATCGCATAATATTCAGTTTTTACCGTAACCGGTACGTAATTCTTCCTTTTGTCTTGTCATAGGGAGTAACTTCAACTTTTACTTTATCCCCTGGCAAGATCTTTATAAAGTGAATGCGCATCTTTCCTGAAAGATGACACAACACTTCATGTCCTCCTGCAACCTCAACCCGAAATAATGTATTGGGCAATACTTCTATTACTGTTCCATCTAGTTCAATCGAGCCTTGGTGTACCATACATACCCGAGTAAGAAATAGTGTAAATCAATGTGATTCCACAAAAAGTTACCCTACAATTACCGGGATGAGTTATTCTAACAGATTTAC
>DAOMRL010000059.1:0-5571 GCA_035445865.1 Candidatus Levyibacteriota bacterium | reverse complement strand
GAGTGATTACGTCATTTGCAATCCATCCAAATACAAAAAAAATTGGCATTAGCAAAAGCCATGCTAAATTATAGGTACTTTTGTATACTGGTCTTTCTTCTGTATAAATATTCTCCATATGATTCACCTCGTTTCTCCGCTATAGCTATAAGAAGGCGGAAAAACTATATTACATAAGCTTCGTAACCAAGAGACTAAAATGAAGTAATAAAAGAGTGAGAATAGGAAGGAGTAGGGAGAGATAGAGTGTGAATAAAAGAAAGAGGTGCGCTTTCAGCTGATATCTCAGCCTGGCAGTCTTTCGACTGGCGCACCAAACCATACTTAGCTGATTTGTCTAAGGATCACAAACTGTGATGCAAAAAATACAAGAAATAAGATTGGTACAGGTTCCCATCCGCTCAGACTCTGCCGATATACGGCAGTAAGGAAAATAATTCCTATGAAGCAGAGTGGTATCGCATATGCCAGAGCTCCACCTTTCTTATTCTTGTTAATTTGCCACCAGTTGATTCGTGACAAAAATGCTCCATACATCAGTGAAGCACCAACCAGCAGAATCGAGATAAGAATCAAAACTTCCATGTGATTTTCCTCCTATCAGATTATACGGCTAAGTTGGGAGTATTATAGCAGAACTAGAGGATAGAAAGTAAATAAGATAAATTGAAAAAAAATATGAACTTTATAAGAATTTACAGTATAATACTGACAATTTACAAAACTACTCTGATTTGGGAAATAGTATTTGAAAATTGTTCTTTGAAAACTAAAATGATGTATAGCAAAGATTGCATATAGAGGTGACGATCTTGTCGCTTCTTCAGCAGTCTTTGAGAGGAAAGATGAATGTCTGATGAAGTACGCGAAGATCCTTTGATTCCTAAGGAGCGAGAATCCATCATCAGTTCGGTGATGTGGATTAGCAGAGCTGATGGAAATCATCTAGGCATGTCACGCGAGCGAGCAGAGGAGTTAATAGATGAAGTTTATAACGAACCAATGATTGATCTTGATTGCAAGATCAACAAGCACGAGGAGGAGAAATGATGTCCCTAGCAGTAATGCTGCTCTTATACGGAGGACTTGCCATGGGGCGTTTGGGATGGCAATCGTTCTTTGTAGGGGCAATTGCGGGCTTTCGAGGCGAGTGGAGAAACTATGAAGCAACTGGACATTGGGATAAGTTCAGTGTCTATTCCGCTTTGAAGTCGGGAATTCTCGGTCTCAGTCTCATGTTTTGGGGAGGTATCGTAGTACTTTTTAGTATCTTTGTATGAGATACTACACATCGTTTTCGTTATATCAAGCCTGTGGTCATCCTCTGGATGAGTGCAGGCTTTTCTTTTTTCATCAAAATGCCTTCATTTCTCCCCATCGTTTTCCTGTTTTTACTTCTACCTCAATCGGTACAGATAGTGGGTATACTGAGCACATAATCTTTTTTATCTCTGATATTAGGGTATCTAAGTCTTTTGTGTCCATTTCTTTTACTTCAAAGACCAGATCATCGTGTATTTGCAACAGTAAATTAACATCATTATTGTCTGCCACAACTTTTTCATGAACATCTATCATGGCTTTTTTCATCAGATCTGCAGCAGACCCTTGGATTGGATAATTGAGTAACACTCTATGCATAGAGTTGCTAATGAACTTTTGACCTGGGTACTCAAATACAGATCTTCGTCTACCTAATAGTGTTGTTACATAATCGTCTATTTTTGCTTTTTTGAAATATGCATCATAAAATGTTTTGATTTTTGGATAGGTTGTATAAAAAGTGTCAATAAATGCTTGTGCTTGTTCAACGGGGATAGACAAAGATTTGCTCAGCCCAAAACTACTCATGCCATAAATGATCCCAAAGTTGATTGTTTTTCCAACAGCTCGTTGATCTTTGGTAACTGCCTCATATGACATATTAAAAATCTGACTTGCAGTTGTTTTGTGTACATCTTGGTTTTCAATAAATGCCTCAATAAGCTTTTCTTCCCCGGTGAGATGGGCCAAGATTCTGAGTTCTTGTTGTGAGTAATCAAATGAGACCAATATATGATCATTAGCTGCCTGAAAACAAGACTTTATTTTTTGTCCGAATTCTGAGGTAACAGGGATGTTTTGTAAATTCGGATTTGTTGAGGCAAGTCTGCCGGTATTTGCAGCAGTTTGTGAATAGGTAGTATGGACACGACTATTATCGTCTACTTTGGTAGTGAGCGTATCAACATATGTTGAGCGCAGTTTTGCAAGTCCTCGGTACTCAAGAATTTTTTGGATTATTTTAAATTGTTCACTAAATTGAGAAAGCTCTGATTCATTGGTTGAGTATTTGCCTGTTTTTGTTTTTTTGAGCGGTACACCTTCTTTTTCTGCCAGGTAATTACCGACTTGGGTAGGAGAGTTAAGATTTATCTCAATACCAATGTGGATATCAATTTCTTTTTTAGTAGATTCAATAGCTTGATCAATTTCTATACCTATTTCTTCCAGCCGTTTTGTATCAAGTTGTATACCATGTTTTTCCATCTCCCAGAGTACGGGTATAAGGGGCATTTCAATCGTATGGAAAAGAGCTTTCACTTCAGGCATTGTATCTAAAATTTCTTTTTGTTTGGTTGCAAGCGTTTCAAGTGTTGAAACACCATACTTTTTCATGACTGTATCTTGACCAGTGAGATATTGACCATAGGTAAGTAAGTATTCAGCAAGCATACAGTCAAATACTGTATCTGTTTTTTCATTTTTGTATTGAGATTTCCAATCCCAAACAGCAATATTCATATGATGTGATTATACCGCACTTTTGTCAGGAAATTAAAAGAAGGAAGCAGTAGCTACAATAACCCGATGATTACAGGGCACCGATGATCAAACCCATGACTGCGAAAACTACTGTGTTGTACCCTGCGTTTATGAGCCATAACTTAAGAGATTTTCCTTCAAATATGTAATTTACACCGAATGCAAGTGATACCCAACCAAAACCAACGGCTAGTCCAGCTGCAAGGCCAAACATCCAGTCAGCATCTCTTCCGATAAAAGCAGCTAGATTAAAAGCCATAACGATTTCTAAGATTAATGAACCAATGAGTAATTTACCAAGATTAGGAGTTTGGGTATTTTTTTCATCACCTTTCATCCCAATCAATTTTTGCCAAGTTTTGGCAAAAATAATGGTGTACCAAAAAAAACCTAAGAAAAATGCTGATAGAGCAGCCAAAGCAACTGCTAAATAATTAATATCCATATTCCAGTTATAAATTTAAATACAAAAAGAGATCAGTTATTTTTGTCCTGCGTACATGACTTCAAAAAGAATTTTATCAGGAGACTCAAAGATTACTTGATAATATGTCTGTCCTTCTGATGAAAATTCCGGGCGATGAGCGGGAGTATTATGTAGAGTCTGAATACCATGATCTTTTAAATATGTAACTACTTTGTCAACATTGCCCAGTGTATCTGTCTGGATGCCAATATGGCTCAATCCCATTGTACTTGGATTGTGACTTCCTCCCTCTGGAGCTTGTGAGAACCAGACGCTAAGCCCGTTTTCACCTGCATATCCTGCCATTGCATCATCAGCATAGAGCTCTTTCCATCCAAGAAAATTCATTATGTCTTTGTAAAAAGAAATGTTTGCAAAATCTACGTTTACCTGAATGTGTGCAAGTGATGAATTCATATATTTAGTTTAACAGTTTGTTTATAAAATTCCAAGAATAAAATCAAAAAAACTAAGAGCAATAATATGCTTACAATCACATTTAATAGGTAGATTTTCTTATTCTTGAACATAGGAAGCGCAGAGATCAATGCTCCAATAGGAAATAATATTAATAACGACATTGGAAGAAGGGGTGTTGCAAAGCTATCTAAAAATGAGTAAAAAGGCTCTATATTTCTAACAGCTATTAGATTTCCAACTAAAAAAGGTATTGAAGAAATAAAACCAATAAGTGCACCATAGTTAGGATTCAATTTTTGGAGTTTTATTGACATAATTTTATTATATAAAAATCAGAGGTAAAATAGAAGAAATTCTTAGAACTTTAAGATATGTGACCCAAATGTTTTTGAATTGGAACCAGGTTCTGAGTTCGTTACGTGCTTGGAAATCTATTGTTCAACCTGAAGCTAGTTCTCCTCCATACTTCACTACCACTGGGTATTAGAATCATGATGTATAATCTTTTCATGATTGGTAAAGAGCTAAGGGACGCTGTGCAGGAGTTGCAAGAATATGCCCATGAATCTGAATTAGAGTCTTCTCCGTCTCCAATCGGTGTCCAAGTAGTTAAAGTACAAAGGGTTGCAAATGCAATTCAAGCAGATCCAGGCTTTGTGGATAGAATATACACATCTGCAGAGATAGATTACTGCAAAGGTAAAACAAATAGCCTATCAGGTAGACTTGCTGCAAAATCAGCAGTTATGCACGTGATAGGAAATAATGAGTGGCAGGATATAAGTATAGTCCCCTTGCCTACTCGACAGCCTATCGTAAGACTCTCGGGTACTGCAGCACAATCCGCTGAGCAAAAAAATATACGTGATATTTCAATAAGTATCTCACATGATGAAGGATTATCTGTAGCTCTAGCTGTGTCCATGTATGACCAAATGATGCTTAAAACAGGAGTTGATATTGCCCCTGTAGACAGAATTGCGTCTCTTTATACAAAATATGGTAACCACTTCCTATATAAAGTTTTTTCTCCTAGAGAAGCAGAGTATGCAAACGGAAATCCTGATATTTTAACTAGGATGTGGGGAGGAAAAGAATCCGTAGTAAAAATTCTAGGGACAGGTGATAGAATAGGTTGGTCGGATATAGAAGTGTTACCGAAAGATGATTCATCTACAACATCAGCTGTTAACTTATATGGCGCGGCACATGAACATTCAGTAACACAAGGAATAAAAGATTTACATGTAAGTGTTCTTCCATTTGGAGATAATCGAATAGCATTTGCACTTGCTACATACTAAACACTACCACTCCTTAGACCTTCTCACTGATCCTTCAGGCTTCAAATGTTGGCGAAGGGTACGACCCTCTCTAAAAGAGAGCATAGCTTCAGGGTCGTGGAAATCAACGAATCTATTTAGTAGCTCCAGTGAAGTGGGATGAAAAATATCAATATGTATGTCTAACTCTTTATTTCCAATATATCTCTTGTTGGATTTCAGTCCATCTATTTCATCGAAAGGATGATTGAAAACCCACTCACCGTCTTCTTTCATTTGCATTATATTAGGAATGATTCCTATCTCATTATTCGCAAATCGGAAAAGTGCTCTCACGACATGCTGTCCAGCCACAGACAAGTCTAAAGATCGCAAATAGCTTTCAAGTTCTTTACCAGCATATAATCCTCTTCCTTCATAAGGATATACTTCGTCATCTTGAAACGGATCACCCGATGATTCGAATATCTCCACCAATTTTGGAGTATATATTCTTGGATCGTCCGCGGTGGCAAATACTTTTACAAATCTATCTCCATGCAGAATACCTTTTTGCTCAATTTGAGAGAAAAAAATCGGATGTGACCAATCTTCAAG
>DAOMRL010000058.1:0-5591 GCA_035445865.1 Candidatus Levyibacteriota bacterium | reverse complement strand
ATGAAAAACAAGACCAATATGTGACAGTTGCCAAGATTGGTACAGGCTTAACTGATGATGAATGGAGAACACTTGCCCAGCGAGGTAAAAAACTTGAAGCTGATGTAAAGCCTCCATTGTATGTGGTAGATAAGTTGCTTATCCCTGATATTTGGGTGGAGCCTGAGATTGTAGTTGAGATAAAAGCAGATGAGATTACCCGCTCAACTATCCATACAGCAGGACGTGTGATGAAAACATCAAAATCAGGAAGTGCTTTTGATGTAGATGTTCAAGGATATGCGTTGCGTTTTCCTCGACTGGAAAAGTTTCGCAATGACAGAAAACCTGAGGACGTAACTGCTTTATCAGAAGTAGAGAAGATGTTTAGTCAACAAGGGAAGAAAAAATAACTGCTATTTCCACGGCCATGGCCTGTGTAGTGAAGGATCACCTCTTTGTGGTGTATCTGAGTGTTTGTGATACTGACGGGAAATAGATGGGTCAGGAGAATAATCAGGTAATATAGCTATAACTCCGTTTTCAAGTTCAATGTCTTGGGTAATAGAATATTCGGTTGGTTGATCTGTTTGAGGTTCAAAAGGAAGAGAAGAGGAGACTAAATCAGGTTGTGTAATTTCTTGTGGTATAAATAGTGGTTTTTCTTGTGACACGTGTTAGTAACCCTTGTTTACTATATGGAAAATTGATTGCTTCGTCAAGAGTGAAAGTAAGAAAATGGTAACATATCTTGAAAAGGGGTTGACATCGCAAAACAAAGTATGTTACAAGTATATCAATGGACAACAACAACCCACAAAACCCAAATCCAATGCCAGGTGATCAAACACCGGTAACACCTCCGGTCGCTGATCCAATGGCCCCTGTTACTCCACCAGCAAGTGAACCAACACAAACTCCTGATCCAAGTGTCCCAACAATGCCTGAGATGCCAACACCAGATGCTCCAATGACTCCTCCAGCAGGAGATGTAGTTCCACCAGCACCATCTGCTCCTCAGATGCCTGAAATGCCACCGACTCCTGAAGCACCAGTAGAACCACAAACACCAGACGCTCCTGCAGCACCTGAAGCCCCACAAGTCTAGTTTTATTTATTGCAGAGCAAATAAATGAGCCTTTAAATCTACATGTTTCTCGTTTTTAAAAGTCACTCCTTCATCTTCTAGTCTTTTCTTTTGTTCGGCAGGTCCACCGAGACCAAAACTTGGAGCAATTCTTCCAACAACATTGACGACTCTGTGACATGGTATATCATCAGATTCATTGAGGTGTAGAGCATTTCCTACAACTCGAGGATTAATTTCCAGTACTTTTGCAATATGACCATAGGTAGTTACTTTCCCTTTGGGAACACGTTTGACCTGCTCATATACTTTTTGTTTTACTATTTCCGGAACACTATACATATGGTGTCTTGCTTTGCAGGGTTAAAATCCTCCTGCAAAAAATACTAAGATAATATTGCGGAGAATTCTTCCTAAAAAGACTGCAAACAAAAATTTGTGGAGTGGGTATCCTGCCATACCAGCAAGTATTCCAAGCCCGTCTACAAGCGGATTTGGGATAGCGGAGAGGAGTATGGTTATTGGTAACCCATATTTTTGAAAAACAAATTTATTAAGATGAAATAAAATTCGGTGTTTTTTAGCATCAAGTACCTGTACAGTAGAGTGACCAAAAATAAATCCGACAATTTCACCTAGTGATGAACCAAGTGAACCTAATAAGACAACTGCAAGCGGGTTATATATCTGGCTTGCTATTGGGACAGAAAGAATCCCAGGTGAAGGGAGAAAAATCGTAGCGCTTGAGAAAAAATTAATCAAAAAAACACCAAAGAGTCCAAACGATTCTACTTGTCTGAGCTGATCTTTGAAAAAAAGTGGAAGCAAGAGCGCTATTGTTGAGACAACAAAAAGTAGTACAAAAAATAGTTTTTTTCGGGATAATAATGTGTTTGAAGCTGGTTGGGGTGTTTTGCTATTTTTGCTCATTTTTTTGTGCAGTTTTGAGTTGTTTGAGTCTCCACATAAAAAGTGCGCCTTTTCGGTCAACATTGGCATCTTTTACATATGAAAGTGCTTTTTCAAGCAATGATCTGTGTGTAGTTTTGGCAAGTTTTATATACAGTGCACGATGTTTGTAGTCATCAAGCTCTTCAGCAAGGTAGAGTCCATATGACTGAAATTCCCGTGATACATATTTATCAGTGACAGGGTTAAAATCTTTAAGAATATCTCCAATTTTGTCAGCCATATAGTGATTATAGCAGTAATAGCTATGTATAGAGATCTAGTTTTTTGATTCTTGAGAAGTGTTTGGTATTAGCAGTTACTAATATGAGATTGTACGCAATACACGTTGCGGCTATAAAAATATCTATATCTTCAATAATAGTGCCGTTAATTTTTAATTCTGCACGCAATTTCCCAAATTCTTCTGCAACATTTTTATCAATAGTAAAGATCGTATCAAATTTTGAAAATAAGTTCATGAGAAGTAGAGTGGCTTCTTTTTGTTTGGTAACTCTATATACTCCTTCAAAGAGCTCAGCAAGACA
Source organism: Candidatus Levyibacteriota bacterium (assembly GCA_035445865.1). GTDB lineage: Bacteria > Patescibacteriota > Microgenomatia > Levybacterales > GWA1-39-11 > JBDHUV01. Next base: position 3,029 of record DAOMRL010000058.1, on the reverse strand, counting down.
AATGTAGCTTGATGAGATATTTTCTCCAAGACTATCAACCAATAGTACAGTCTCTTTTTTACCATGAAGATAATCAATAATTACAGACGTATCAAGGAAGTAGTGTTTCACAATTTAATTGATTTTGCTCTAGATTTTCTTTTAAGAACCTCTTTCCACAAAGATGAGTCGTCAAACTCTGTTTTTTTCCATGCTCCGGCAAATGTGCGTAAAGGATGTTTTACTTTTCTCTTTTTGATAGGGTTGAGAGTAGCAATTGGTTTCCCATTTTTTGTAATGGTGACATGATCAACAAATGGAAGAGACCGTTCAATCTCTCCAAAGCTTTTACGAAGCTCATGAATAGAAATAACGGGAGTTTTGGATGGTGTTGATTTCATAAATAAATAGTATCAAATATCACGTGACGTGTCAAGTGATTTGTATAGTTGCAAGATAAAAATACATTTGGTTAAATGAGTGCATGAATACTCTCGTTGTTGACCTTCATCTTCATTCTCGATTTTCCCGTGCAGTTTCAAGCAGTATTACTATTCATAATCTGTATTTGTGGGGAAAAATGAAAGGGATTCATGTGTTGTCAGTCTCTGATGTCACGCATCCGATTTGGTTGCAGGAAATTGAAGTTCAACTCATTGAACAACAAGATGGAGTATACACACTCAAAGAGACAGAAAAAATGAGTGAATTTATACAGAATGATCACACACGCAATGTCATTGACCCGTGTTTTATTCTGACTACCGAGTTGTCCCTTATTTACTCTGAATTTGGAAAAGGAAGAAGGGTACATGTTATTGTGTGTTTTCCAGATCTGGCAGTGGTGAAGAAAGCAAATAAAATATTTGTTAATCATGGATTTAACCTTACTTCAGACGGCAGACCAATTTTAGGAATATCTTTGAGAAATTTGTGTGAACTTCTGTTAAGTGTCGATCCCCGTATTGTAATCATACCGGCTCATGCCTGGACGCCGTGGTTTGGAGTGTATGGGTCAAAATCAGGGTATGACTCTCTTTCTGATGCGTTTGGTGAGTATGAAACACATATTTTTGCAATAGAATCAGGACTTTCCTCAGATCCACGCATGAATTGGCAAATAGAAGAACTTACTCATCGCAGTATTGTCTCTTTTTCAGACGCTCATTCATTGTCCAAAATAGGAAGAGAAGCAACCGTGCTCAAATATAAACGTAAAGAGGAAAGGATGAAGAGAGAAGATCTAACATACAAAAATATTATCAATGGGCTCAAAAAAGGGGGAGATAGTCCATTTGAGCTTGCTTATACAATCGAATATTATCCTGAAGAAGGAAAATATCACTATACCGGGCATCGTGTATGTGGAGTTGCTCTTTCACCCGAACAGACACATGTACAAGGTACTGTATGTCCTGTGTGTGGCAGAGAATTGACCGTAGGAGTTCTCCATCAAATTGAAAATTTAAAAAAACAAACTACAATTTCAGTAACAAACCATACAGATACTCATGGGGTAGTATGGCAGAAGGGGAGCACGGGAGAGAAATTTGTGAATCTGGTACCGTTGCTTGAGATTATCGCAGAAACTGTTGAAGTAGGAGTTAATTCAAAAAAAGTTAAGACTTTGTATTCACAAATGATTACAGCACTTGGTCCAGAGCTATATATTTTGCTTGAGAGTTCTCTTGAATCAATAACCCGTATAGCAGGAGAAAGGATAGCACAAGCCATTGATAAGGTAAGACGCCGGGATATTGTAATACAACCTGGATTTGATGGGGAATATGGAAAGGTTAGGATTTGGGAGGAAGATACGAGTGTAGAACAGTTGAAAATGATCTAGTTGATCGTCTGTAATTTCAGTATAATAAGAGTACATTATGGAAGGAGGTGTCATATATGGCTGAGAAACAAACAACTGCACAGAATCAAAATGTAATGGGAGCAGTGGCATATTTGCTAGGTTTTATTACCGGAATTGTATTACTTCTTGTAGAAAAAGAAAATAAATTTGTGCGTTTTCACGCAATGCAAAGTACAATTGTTTTTGGTGGACTCTTTATTGTCAACATTGTGCTTGGTTTTATTCCTTTGTTAGGTTTGCTTACCGGAACAGTATTATCTGTGGTAGGGATTATTCTTTGGATTGTACTTATGATCAAAGCATATCAAGGAGAGTTATATAAACTTCCGTACATTGGTCAAATTGCAGAAGAACAACTTGCTAAAATGAAGTAATTCTTTGTAAGAATTTTATGCAAATCCCTTGGCTGTAGCCTTGGGATTTTGCGTTTTATACTGTATATTCTGGTTGACAAATCAGGTACTCTTTTTATATAGTGGTATGTGCTCATGGACGTAACAAAATACACAGACGACAATTTTGAAGCAGAAGTTGTGAAGAGTACAAAGCCTGTGCTGGTCGACTTTTGGGCAGACTGGTGTACTCCATGTCATATGCTTGCTCCGACTATTGATGAGATCGCTTCAGAGTATGGCGATAAGATCAAGGTAGGTAAACTTAATGTTGATGAAAATCCCCAAACTCCCGGTACATTTGGTATTATGTCTCTCCCAACAGTATTATTATTCAAAGATGGTCAACCAGTAAAAACATTTGTGGGTGTACAAGGCAAGGAAGAATTTAAAAAAGCAATTGATGAGCTTTTATCATAAAGCTTATCTCCCCAATTAACAATTTCACATGGAAAAAACAGTATACGACGTAATCATTATTGGATCAGGTCCATCAGGACTTACCTCTGCAATTTATACTACTCGTGCAAATCTCAAAACATTGGTTATTGCAGGAGTTAAGTGGGGTGGACAGCTCATGCTGACAACATTAGTTGAAAATTTCCCTGGATTTCCTGAAGGTGTAATGGGTCCAGAGCTCATGACAAATATGCGTAAACAGGCAGAACATTTTGGTGCAGAGATCATAAATACGAACTTTAAAGACGCAGACTTTACTCAATCAAAGGATGGAATACTGACGGTAAATACTGATGACGGGAAATCATATCAAGGTAAAACAGTCATCATAG
>DAOMRL010000057.1:0-5631 GCA_035445865.1 Candidatus Levyibacteriota bacterium | reverse complement strand
AATAAGCGTTATGATTTGAAACACAAGTGAGTAGTGTGGAATTGTTGTTCCCATATGAAATGATGCAACAAGATCAGATTGTATTTTTGCATTCATCATCTCCATTTTGCGTCCAATTGCAACTACCCGTGTTGAGGTAAGATCACGTTCGATAAGTGATTTATACAAATTTGTATTAAGTGATCCACAGAGTCCTTTGTCAGGAGAAAATGCAATTAAAAGTTTTTGCTTTGAATCTGTTTTTGTTAAAAAAGGATGGGTAAAGGTTTTGAGATCAGTTCTGGCAATAATACTTTCTGTGAGTGCGGTGATTCTGTCTGAGTAAGTTCTGTTTTTTTCAACAATGGTTTGTGCTTTTTTAATTTTGCTTGCAGATACCATCTCCATCGCCTTTGCAATTTGGGCGATATTTTTTGCTGTTTTAATTCTTCGTTTTAGTAAAAATAAATTTTCTGCCATATATATACGGGTGGCTCATAGCAAGTTGCGTGTAGTATTTCTAGCTACGTGCATTATGCCACGTGCTATTTTAAAAATCCTTTTTTAAAGTCTGTTATTGCTTTCTGAAGTGCTTCCAGTGTTTTGTCATCCATTTTTTCGCCGTTTCCAACTGTTTCAAGCAGTTTTTTATTTGATACTTTAAGATGCTCAAGTAATTTTGTTTCAAACTCTGAGACTCTTTCAACCGGTACATCATCAATAAGACCCGATGTAGCAGCATAGGTACTGACAATCTCTGAAACTTCGTCAAACGGACTATATTGTGGTTGGTTCATAATCGCACTTACCCGTTTCCCTCTCTCAATTTGTTTTGCCGTTTCTTCATCAAGATCTGTACCAAATTGAGCAAATGCTGCCATACTTCTGTACTGTGCAAGTTCAATACGGACTGGTCCTGCAACCTGTTTCATTGCTTTTGTTTGTGCTGCACCACCCACACGAGATACTGAAATACCGACATTAATAGCAGGTCTTGTCCCTGAGTTAAAAAGATCTGTTTCCAAAAAGATCTGACCATCAGTAATTGAGATTACATTTGTTGGAATATATGCAGATACGTCTCCTGCCTGTGTTTCAATAATTGGGAATGAAGTGATAGAACCTCCACCTTTTTCTTTGGACATTCGTGCAGAGCGTTCAAGAAGTCTTGAGTGGAGGTAAAAAATATCTCCAGGATATGCCTCACGACCTGCAGGGCGTCTCAATAATAGAGAAACTTGTCGATATGACCATGCGTGTTTTGAAAGATCATCATATACCACTAATACATCTTGACCGCGATCCATAAAGTATTCTGCAATAGCAGTTGCAGCATATGGTGCAAGGAATTGTAGTGGAGCAGGGTCAGATGCACTGGCTGCGACCACAATAGAATAATCAATTGCGTCATTATCTTGTAACAGTGCAACGGTTTGTGCAATATTGCCTCTTTTTTGACCGATTGGGCAATAAATACAGATTACTTGCTGGAGTCCCAGATCTTTTTTCTTTTGATTGATGATTGTGTCAATTGCAATTGCTGTTTTTCCAGTTCCGCGATCTCCGATAATAAGCTGACGTTGTCCTCGTCCGATTGGGGTTAGTGTATCAATTGGTTTAATTCCTGTTTTGAGTGGTGTATCAACTGATTGACGTTCAATAACGCCGGGTGCAATTTTTTCAAGCGGATAAAACTCTCCTTTTTTTACTTTTAACTCTTTTCCATCAAGCGGATTTCCCATAGGATCAATGACTCTGCCGAGTAAATCTTCAGAAACGCTGATGCCAAGTACTCGTCCGGTTGTTTTTGCACTCATGCCTTCGATAATGTTTTGTGCATCATCTGAGAGTAATACCACTGATACGGTATCTTGTTCGATTCCCATGGCAAGTCCACGTGATCCTGTTTGGAATTCAACTTCTTCGCCGTATCCAACACGGGAAAGTCCTGAAAGCGTTACAATTCCATCACCGACAGCAAGTACCGTTCCAACATTTTCTGCACCGGGAGTGCTATCTATTTTTGCAAGTCTTTGTTCTAATTGTTTGATAAGTTCTTCTGGTTTCATAATTCTTCGTTTAGGTGGTTAATAGTTGTTGCAATATAATTTCTGACAGAGTAATCATACACATCATCTGCAATTTTTACAATAACCCCACCGCCTATTGTATCATCTGTTTGGTGTATTATGTGCATATCAGCAAATTTTTTCTCAAAATAACTGGTTAACTCCGGTGTTTTTTCAGTAGCAGTTATTGAAACAGTATTCTTTTCTAACGCTGTACGCAGGTGTGATAAGAATTTTTTTGTATCTTTTGTGGATAGTTGAGAAAGTAATGAATCAATTGTGGTAGTTTCTACTTTCTTTGATCGAACAATGGCAAATGCAAGATCGCGTAACTGTTTATCCATGTTTTTCTATTTCCTGTAATCCTTTCTGTATTAATTTTTCCTGATCTGATTTTGAAAACATCTGAGTAATGACTTTATCTAAAATGCTCTTTGAGAGTTTAAGTGACATATCTCCTGCTTCTTTTCTCATGCGATCCATCTCAAGTTGTGATTGTTTTTTTGCTTCAAGTACTATTTTTTCTGCATCTTTTCGAGCGGAATCAAGTATTTGTACTTTCAGTTCTTCAGCTGATTTTTTTGTTTCGTCTATAATTCTTTGTGATTCTTTTGATGCTTGCTGGAGTACTTTTGCTTTTTCTTCTTCTGCAGATGCAAGAGCTGCAGTAGCTTTTTCACTATCAGTAATTCCTTTAGCAATAGTTTTTTTTCTGTCCTCAAGAACTTTTAAGATAGGTTTGTATAAGAATTTTTTAAATACAAAAGCCAATATCAAAAAATTGACAATTTGGGCTATAAAAAGCCCCATGTTAAATCCAAATTCATTTAAAATTTCCATAATATAATTAGCGAAAAACGTTAAGGGTAAAGGGTTAAGAGACTATTACTTCATAACAAGATATGAAAAATATTCTTCTGTTTTGCCCTTTACGCTTTACCCTTCTCCCTAGTGTTATCCGATAAATGCTAAAATCAATGAGTAAATAGCGATAGCTTCTGCAAACGCCATTCCCAAAAGCATCGGTGGCAAAATGCGACCTGCTGATTCAGGGTTTCTTCCGATAGATTCCATAGCTTTGTATCCGATAATACCAATAGCAAGCGCAGGCGCAAAACCTCCGAGTGCTACTACTAAACCTCCAGTTACTGAAAATTCCATAATTAAAACTCACCACCCTTCATATTAATAATTGTATAATTTTTCATATTGTTAGTGTTCTTCACCGTGATGCGGTGTTGACAAAATACTCATAAACACCATTGTAAGCATAGCAAATACCAGTGCCTGTACCATAGCTACAATAGACTCAAGCATCAAAAAAGGAATTGGTGCGATAAAAGCGAAGAGTCCTGAGATAGTTGCCAATACTACCTCTCCTGCAAATATATTTCCGAATAGACGAAATGACAGAGAGAAGAGCTTTGTAACTTCAGAGACAAGCTCCAAAATTCCCACAAACAAGTATATCGGATTGAGGGAGAAAAATCTAGAGAGATAGTCACGTAGTCCGGTGTATCGGATGCCTATAGAATGTGTTGCTACCACTGAGACAACAGCAAGCGCAAGTGTCATATTAAAATCACTCGTACCTGGTCTGAGAAGTGGTATAAAATGGTGTTCTCCATGATCTCCGTGGTGTTCAAACCCGATTGACCCAACTCCTGGAAGCAATCCAAGAAAATTTGAAAACAGAATAACAATAAAAAAACTAGCTACCCAGGGAAAAATTGCCTTTACTCTGTCTCCGGATATTTGTTCTACCAGGGAGTGAAAATAGTCGATAAGCATCTCAAAAATGCTTTGGAGTGTTCCTGGAATTCTATTGATATTTTTATAAATTACAAAAACGATTGCAAGTAAGACAGCATCTACAAGAAGTGTGCTGACGAATGTGTTATAAAAAGGAATTCCAAAAATGGAAAATAAAATCTCTGGACCAATTGAATGATGCATAAATACTTTTCGATTTTATCGTATCTGAGCTTCTAGGTCAATTCTGAATAATTTAGAAGATGAATTCGCTGGGCAGTTTTTACCCGCCCAGCGATATCTGTAGTTCTACTGCTTGTCAGAAAGCCGTTGTTTGATGTAAGAGAGGGTAAGGGATTCAGTGAATACCCAAGGAATGTACTTTATGACTTCGGACTGTATCGATTCTGGAAGATTTAACTCAGTTAAATCTTTTTTTTCGATTCTTCCCCGTTGCAATATACTCTCGCATGTAGGAAGTGAGAGCAATAAAGCAACTATACGCGCCACTTTATGAGCGTACGTAAATTGCTTATTCACTTCAGACACTGAGTAATTTCGCAGTGGGTTGTTGGAGTATAACCTCAACATCTCTTTTTCTTCCGCGTATGCTTTTCGGTACTGTTGCACTGCAATTACCTTTCTTCCTCTGTTAATCAGTAAACCAGATAACTTATTATATACAAAATATCAAAGCTAAGTCAAACTATGAGCTTAAAGGTTGTGGAATTTTTGGATGTTTTCAGCGAGGATCACTGGTTGTTCGTCTTTAAAATCTAAGTTGCCATTAATAAGAACGATAGAGTCTTGCAATAGCAATGTTTTACTTATTTCATATGTTTTTGGAAAGACAACACACTCCATTTGTCTGCCAACCTGATCTTCAATAGTGACAAATGCCATCTCTGCATTAGATTTTTTGGTAAAAATCCGTTTGATTGAGCAGATCATACCTCCGGTTTTTACTTTTCGTGTGACATTTTCTTCTTTGAGAGCTTCAATTGTGTGGGTTACCGAGCGACTTAAATTTTCCATCACGTGACTCATTGGATGTCCTGTGAGAAAAAATCCTAATAACTCTTTTTCAAACATAAGCTTTTCTTGATCACTAAAATCACTACCTGATGACAGTACACCGTATTCATCTTCTTGTTCTTCTTCCTCTTCTCCAAAAAGGCTCACTTGTGCTTTCGATGCTTGTTTTGCTTTTCTATGCAATTTTTCGAGTATAGTAGGGTAGGTAGAGAGTAAAATTGCGCGTTTGCCAAATGCATCCATTGCTCCGGCTTTGATCAGACTTTCGATTGTTTTTTTATTTACTTTTGATAAATCAACTCTGGTTGCAAAATCAACAATTGTTTTAAAGGGTCCGTCTTTGCGTGCTTCTAGAATTGTAGAAATTGCTGCTGTTCCTACATTTTTGATAGCAGATAGTCCAAAGCGAATCTTTGTGTTGTCCTCGATAGAGAATTCAGGGTCAGAGTAATTTACTGATGGTGGTAGAATCGTTATCTTGAGCCGTTTACATTCTGCAATAGCTTGTGCAATCTTTTCATTTTTTGCAGGACCTGAGGTTCCTCTATTTTCAGCTGTGAGTAGAGCGGTCATAAATTCTACCGGGTAATTTGCTTTAAGGTATGCAGTACGATATGCAATCGTTGCATAACAAGATGCATGCGCTTTGTTAAAACCATATCCTGCAAAAGGAGCAATTAAGTCAAAAATTTCCCCAGCTCTTTTTTTAGTCAGACCATTTTTGACTGCTCCCTCTATGAACATCTCTTGTTGTTTTTTCATCTCTTCAGGAATTTTTTTACCCATAGCTTTGCGG
>DAOMRL010000056.1:0-5692 GCA_035445865.1 Candidatus Levyibacteriota bacterium | reverse complement strand
CATCAAGAGAATTTGCACCTATTGCGATCAAAAACGGACGAATTCTTTTACCACTGGCAAGATATGGTGTCAGTGGTTCACGAAATGTAGCAATAAGTGAAGGATCAAAGCTTGTATCAGTAGATTTTTCAAACACTTCGTTAACTGCCTGTTGAAACCGAGGCTCAAATACAGTCATAAATTCTTTATAAAATGTATCGTTTTTCATGATGATAGTGGCAAAGGATTAAATGTTGTTTTACGGTCATAATAATCTGATTTTTCAGCTTTTTTTAATTTGTTTACAACAAGATACGTTATGGGAGTAAAAATGACTTCTGTAGCCACTTTAAGAAGATAACCTGAGATAATAACAGATATGATAAGAGAGTTTGGCCAAACACCATAAAATGCGATTAGCATAAAAATTGTCGTATCAACCAACTGTCCTAGGACAGTTGAGGAAATGGTTCTTATCCATAAATGTTTGCCTTTTGTGAGTACTTTTAGTTTTGCCAAAACGATAGAATTTACCAGTCCGCCAACTAAAAATGCTACCAGACTTCCTGCAACAATTCTTGGCGTGAGTCCCAAAATGTTCATATATGATTCTTGGAATGGCCAGTCAGGTGCAGCAGGGGCAATTCCGACAATGAAAAAAGTAAGTGCCATAATAACTGCTGCTGCAAATCCAATCCACAATACTCTTTTTGCATGAGCGAATCCGTATACCTCGGTGAGCACATCTCCTAAAATGTAGGTTATGGGGAATAATAACGTTCCTCCACCAAATGAAAGTACTCCAATCGCAATTGCCTTGGTGTCAGCAATATTTGAGATAAGCAATACTGCAACGAATAACGCAGTGATCACGTCCAGATATTTAAATGACTGTTTCATACTACTGTATTATACAAATTGATTGCTTAGAATGCACGTCAACAGGCAAATATGGGTACAAGTGAATACACTACAGTTTAACTCTGTAGAAATGATAGTTTGAGTTATTAACTTATCTTAATATATTACTAAGCTCAGCAATGGATATAATGGATTCCACTCCGTGTTCCAAGAACTGGTCTCGTGTTGTAAGTCCTGTCTCTACTCCTAAGAATTGCAATCCAGCACCTAAGGCTGCTTTCATGTCATGCAGTCCATCTGCAACATATAAAACTTGTTCTACCTGTATATCTTGAGTTGATAACCAGATGATAGTCGGTTCAAATACTCTTGAATCAGGTTTATGAAATTGAGTATCCTCGGCTGTCTGTATGTAATCAAGCAAATCTTTTGAGATACCATGAACGAGTAGATCGTGATCTAGACTAAAACGTGTTGTAGCCGTTACAAGACCAGTTAATTTTCCTTGAAACTTTATATCTTTAAGTGTTGGGATAGTCCCATCAAATAAGATCTTAGGAAATTGCTCATGACAAGATGTGTTATTAATCAGAGCTTGTTCAATATCATCTGTTCCATATAGTAAACCAACTAATTCAGGGAGCGGTTTTCCCCAGTGAGGTAATATATCCTCATCTGACAAGTCCTTCCCATAAAATTGGTTTGCAACATGTTTGTGATGAGCCCACTTTGATTCTTTTGTGCCTACAAGAGTGTCGTCATGGTCAAAAAGTACTGCCCGAATAGTTTCACTCATATGGTATGCATTATACAAATTGATTGCTTAGAATGCACACTAAGGGAGCATATCGGTTCTAGTGAATATATGGGAACTTTTATGTACTGCGCACTGACATTTAAATATCAGTCTCACCAATATCAGAATTTGCAGGACCTACTTCATTTTCAATAAAACCTGGCACTGAATGATACTTATCTATTATTGCAACTTCCCATTCATCAAGTCTTCTTTTTGCCTCTTCATATTTTCTAAAGGTTGAAGGTGTCGTTGAATATTGAAGGATAAATTCATTCGTATCGTGGGCTGACCAGTATGCCTGTAGTTCTAAGGGGAGCGCGGTATCCAATTGAAAGATTCCAGGCTCACCTTCTTTAGCGACACCCCAAATATAAGAGTTGTAATCAAAATTAATAGGGAATTCTTTGTGATGATCGGGAGGAAGAATAGTTTCATCAACAATTCTCTTAAGAATCTCCTCCTGATAATAGGGTGTTGTTTTTGATAGTGTTATACCCGATTTTATAGCATCGAGAATATCTCGAGCATTATCAAATTGAGCTTCTGAAACGTATAGATGATTTTGAAGCGCTATTTGCGTCTGTAATGGTATTTGACTTAATGCTTCAGGATTATCTCTCATACGCTTACCTACATCTTGGGAGACTGTTTCAGCAATATTTTGAGTGGGGCCAGTAATTAGTTTTTGTAGAAACTGCGAGTACAGTTCTCGTAAGCGATTATTGAGAGCTACAGGTTCTGATTCTTTTTTGTCTACATCTTGTTTTGACTTACTCGGTTCATTATCAATCATAATTGAAATATAACATGTATTATACATTGTATTCAATTTATTATTAATTGTTGTTCATGGTTTGAACTATTAGAAAAAATTTGGTATAGTTTGGCTGATTCATGATTCTGCCTAAAAATCTCGCATTTGTTGACATTGAAACAACCGGTCACAGTAGTCAGTATGACCGGATTATTGAAATAGGTATTGTACGAGTTGAAGATAACAAAATTGTACAAAAATACAATACACTCTTAAATCCTGATCAGCACGTCTCTCCTTTTATTGAAAATCTCACCGGCATCTCGTCTCGTGAGCTTGAAAATGCCCCAACATTTTATGAAAAAAAAGATGAGATACTCCAAGTTCTTGCAAACTGTACGTTTGTCGCACACAATGTCAGGTTTGATTATGGATTTTTACGATCTGAATTTAAACGGTATTTAACTCCTTTTTCAATGAAACATTTTTGTACAGTCAAACTTTCCCGTGCACTTTTTCCTCAGTATAAACATCACAACTTAGATGCACTAATTGAACGTTTTGGCTTTGTCTGTGAAGATAGACATAGAGCACTTGGTGACGCACAGATTTTGTGGGAGTTTTATCGTCATGTTCAACAGCACTTAAGTGAAGATATTGTAAAAAATGCTGTATTCCAAGCATTAAAACGGCCGTCTCGGCCAATACATATTTCAGAAGAAGTGTTAGACAGTTTGCCAGAATCACCGGGTGTATATATTTTCCACTCCAAAGACGGTACTCCACTCTATATTGGGAAAAGTGTTAACATCCGTGAACGGGTGTTATCTCATTTTGCAAATGACACTGAATCAACAAAAGAACGCGCGCTATCAGAACAAACGCATCATATAGAAGCAATTGTTACTGCAGGAGAGCTGTCTGCCTTATTTTTAGAATCGCAGATGATAAAAGAGATGCAACCGTTATATAATCGCAAGCTTCGATATCGTAGAAAACTATTTGTATTATTTAAGACTACGGATGCACAAGGATATGATTCAGTTACCTACAAAGAGATGGAAAAAATTACTGCTGACGATCTGCCAAATATAGTGGCAATTGTAAAATCTAAAAAACAAGCAGGTACAATTCTTCGTGACCTTGCACGGATTCACGGGCTCTGTCCTAAAGTTTTAGGCATTGAACATACTGTCTCTTCATGTTTTTCATATAGATTGGGCTGGTGTAAAGGAGCATGTGTTGGGAAAGAACAACCGCTTACGTATAATCTTAGGATGACAATGGCATTTTCAGAATATAAAGTTAAAAAATGGCCATTTGATGGGCCGATACAAATTACTGAAGAAAATGCACTTGATGAAAAATCAGTGAGTTATGTTATCAATTCGTGGTGTTATTTAGGAAGCTGTGAAGGAGACGCTCATTGTGAACTTAATACAGAGTATATATTTGATCATGACATGTATAAGATATTAGTGCAGTTTTTGAAAAATCCCGCAAATTACAAAAAAATCCGCTCACTTAATCTGTCTCTTCTTAATGTTCAGACTTCTTTTTCATAATATTCTCCCATAGTAAAATTGATCTATTTTGGTTATAAAATGTTCTAATAATACTCTATTTATTTTCGAGAAATATTCGAGTATATTAATATTATTATGATCATTCCTGTCCTCAAAAGAATCGTCAGAATGTACACCTTTTGGATTATGAATTAGTCCAATTAGAAACTCACATATGCAACGTATTATCTTACATATTGATTTTGATTCTTTTTTTGCAAGCTGTGAACAGCAATTTAATCCTGCTTTTCGAGGAAAACCTTTAGCAGTTACAGCAACTCATGGGAGAACATGTATTATTGCTGCAAGTCGTGAAGCTAAGAAATTAGGAGTCAAGTCTCCTAGTAGATTGTGGGAAATGCAACAATTGGTGCCTGATCTTATTCCCGTTCCTGCACATTTTGAAGATTACTGGGAGATCAGTAAAAAATTTATCGCTATTGCCAAAGACTACTCTCCGTTTGTAGAAGTATTTTCTCTTGATGAAGTTTTTATGGATATAACAAGAACAGCTCATCTCTATGGTGGAGTATATCCATTAATAGAACAAATACGAAAACGCTTGAGACAAGAAATAGGCTTGTATATTACCGTCTCTGTAGGTATTGCGCATAATAAATTACTTGCAAAATTGGCATCAGGGATGAACAAACCTGATGGGATGAAATATATTGCTCCAACTAAAATAGTTGAAACATATAGTCAGTGTGATCTTACTGATATTTGTGGTATCGGTCCACGTATTGAAGCACGACTTAATTTGATGGGAGTCAGTACCCTATTACAGTTGCGAAATACGTCAATATCTCACTTAAAAAAAGAATTTGGAACTGTTGAAGGAGAATTTTTATATCAAGTAGGACAAGGAATCGATACCAGACCTGTTATCCCCTACTATGATCCTGTAGAAGTAAAATCAGTTAGTCGTGATTACTGTTTACCTCAAAATGAAGAAAATGTAACGGTTGTGGTACAAAATATGTATGAGCTGTGTGAAGAAATAGGGATCAAGTTACGGAGAATCGGTAAATCGGCACGAACAGTAGGAATATCACTGCGAGGCAGTCAAAATATTTTTTTTCGAAAAACATATCATACCTATATGAATACAGGAAAAGAAATTTTTCATACACTCATGATATTACTAAATGGTACTCAGAGCTCTTGTGATGAATATACCCTGCATTGGATGAAAAAAAAGGATTATGTACGTCAGATTAGTGTGTGGGTTAGTAATCTTGAAGACCATACTCATACACCACTCTCACTTTTTGAGTATAACCGGAAACAAGAAAAACTTGCTATCACGATTGATTCAATTAATGAAAAATTTGGGAATCATACGATTCGTAATGCCTTTTTGCTCTATGCAGATAAACTGACTACAAAACCAAATGGATTTATGGCAGATAAGTTTGAGCGGATGCAGATACGAGGACTTTAGTCGTTACCTGCAATAATTACTACTTCATTAGGTAATAATTCTACTTCTGGAGAAGTGACATAATTTTGAAGAGTAATAGCAGATAATTCCAGGTTTTCGATAGGATTAGGATCAATGATTTCTGCAGCAGATTTTGCAATTTCAACTAATTCTGTTTGTTCATCTATATTCATCCTTGCAGTTCTTCCATATGTAACTGCATCTTCAGGAATAGCCAATAGCGCACTATATATTGCTTTTCCCTTTGCTTTTGCTTCACGGATATTAGAGGGAAGTGATGGGTTCCATGA
>DAOMRL010000055.1:0-5795 GCA_035445865.1 Candidatus Levyibacteriota bacterium | reverse complement strand
GGATCTCCTGCTTTGATTGTGCCGTTTTGTGCTGAAACAAATGTCTCAATCTGTCCAACCAGACCTACTTCAATTGAACTAGCACCTAAATTTTTCCCTCCCACAAATCCAGGGCTTTCTGAGGTAACTCCTACGATCTGTGTATTTTGTTGAGAGCAAACACTCACCGTTCCAACTGGAGTAAGACAAGTAATACTTCCATAAGGAATAGATTCATTAGGATCCTTTTTGATATATTCTGCAAAGTCTGCATTTGTGGTATTGTACGCAATTCCTGATCCGCTGGTTGATCCGCTAATCGAGCCAATAGTGCCAAGTCCTTGTGTCTGAAATGTGATAAATTGATTGTTTTTGTGGACGGTACTACTATTATTGCCGAGCCGTATATTGAGTCCATCCGCATCAGTTGAGTTGCTTGCATTAAATATCTGCATTGCAGCTCTGCTTGCTTGGGTATCAAGGATATCTAGCTTGTATTCGGGAGAATTGTTGGAAATACCCACAAACCCGCCTCCATTTAGCGGTTGAAGTATGATATTGCCAGTAGTGTTTCCACCAACGATTAGACTGTTATTATTAGCTGATTGTATATTTCTGATTCCGCCGGTAAATGTGAGAGATCCTGCAATGCTTGCAGACCCATTAACATCTAATAACGCAGTGGAGGTAGTTGTTCCAATTCCTACATTTCCCGTAGGGCTGATGTGCATACGCACAAGGTTATTGGTTTTGAGGCCAAATGCTGTGTCACTTCCTGTTCCGAGTGTCGCTAAAGTATCAAGTGCAGTCATATCAAGCTTTGTGCCTGAGAATAAGTTTTCAATACGCAGGCTTGGTGAACTAGTATGAGCAATATGTACTAACTGAGATGGAGTACTCGTCCCAATTCCTACATTTCCACTATTATCAACAGTCATCCGTGTTACATTCCGTGACATTAACGAAAGAATAGATCCTGTGTCACCAGTGTTATGGACGTTCAATACTGCACCAGCAGATTCTGTAGCAATTGAGACTTCGTCAGCAAAATCAACACTTCCTGAGGCTGAAGCATCCTGTGAATCATTCACAATAGGCTTGCGGATATCAATAACTCCGGAGCCATCAGGATTTAACACTACATTGCCATTTGAGCCGCTATTTGTTGTCAGAATAGTAGTTGTACCGGAAACAGTAAAATCTCCTCCAGAAGCTTGAAATACAGGGTTTGCGCTACCTCCTATAACCAGGTTGCCTGAAGAGTCGAGTGCAAGAATAGAGTTAGCTGGTTGTGTCGGATTTTTTGTGATAGGAGCCATACCGTCAAGTAACATACTGTCAGAACTATATCCGACGTTTGCCAATCTTTGGCGTGGTAATAACTCTGCCTCATATCCTATTTTCATGCCTAAATAGAGATCATGATTTTCTGCAAAAAATGAGTCCTGAAGTGTAGTTTTTCTCCCTAATTGAACAGTGAAGCTACCATCATGGTTTGGATTGTTTTTATGGGACTCTTTCCAAAGTGCCGAATCATTAGCAGAAGGGTGTGAGTGTATGCTAAAAGTGAGCTCAGTTGGTTGAGTGATAGGGAGATTATGACGATTAGACAGTTTTCCTGAGTATACAAGCACTCGTCTATTTTGCTGGGTAATGCCAAGCACATCTTCGGCATTTGGAATGTCAACATAGTGTGCATACCAAAAAACAAGCAAACCTGCACAGAATAGGGATAATACTCCGACATGAAGATGGTGAGTTATGGCAAATGTATGATACCTGCGATACCATGCAGGTCGTGTATGACGGAGATGATGCAGTATTGAGTGTGATGTGAGATTAACGGTAGGAAGATTTGGTTTGCCTGGAATCAATTTTGCAGTGTGAAACGCTACATATTCTTCCATGTGTCCATAGAGTTTTCCCATCCGCTGAAGTAGTCTTATTGGTGGAATACGGGAATACTGAAAATCTTCAACTCTAAATTCGTTAAGAGAAGCAAGAGTACTTGTTCCTAAAAGAGTAAAAGGTTTGACTGGAAGATCCCCAATTATTTTTGTCGGAGTGGAAAGAGTGTTGTTTATTTCCTTTTTCCCAAACTCCATGTATTTGCGGATTGTGGAGAGTTTTCTATTAACAGAACTTGGCGAGAGGTTAAGGATATGAATAAGAGAATTTTTATATGCCAATATGATATCTTCTGTTACAGTAAGATGTTTCTGGATACCGTATTCTGCATCAATCCATTTTGTAAAGTGAGCAAGATCACTCAGGTAATTTTTAATCGTAAGCGGAGAAGCTTTTTGCTTAAATAACATGTGTTTAAATTCACGGAGTTTCCATACGTCCTCATGTGGTTGAGTTGGCTTTGAAGTAAATGGGTTTTTTTGAATGACACGTGCTTGGTGCAAAAGTTGTGTCATTTTTTTCATTGAAGCGATCGTTCTCTCTTTTGATCGAGATGACAAAGAGGACTGAGTTAAAAATGCATCTATGTTTTCTTGTGAAAAGTCAGTAGCAGTTATAGGACGAGCATTTGTCTGAGAAAACCAAGTAGTGAACTTCCGAATATCAGAGACATAATTTTTCACAGTATTCTGACTTGGTGAATTTTTTTGGTTCAACAATAACTTTTCAAAAAGTGTTAATAATTCCATAGTGTATTTTTTGTTGAGAGCGTGTAAATTATTCCCGCATGTCAATTTAGCCTCAAATTATACAAATTATACCGATTATTTCTCCCGTAATATTAGATTAAAGAAGATCATGACAACGTGTCAAGTAGGAAAGAGGGGGCATTGATATATTTCGATATATTAAATTTGACCAAATCATGAATCGTGAAATATAAAAAAACGGTTGTGAAAATATATTTAGCCTCAAAAATAGTGATGTGAAAATATATAATCGGGTATACAAGAATTGAGAGGTATTGTGAAATTCTGTTTTAAAACAATCAATATATTTGTGAAAATGGGTGATATTTTTCAATACTATAGCCAGTATTTGTATAGATAATATTAACAGAGAAGGTTCTTTTTTTTGGAAGCAAAAGGGTGTTTGGCAATTGACCCCTGTAGTTGATAACGTCGGGATGATACTGAATGGACTGGTTTATTAGGATAAATTAGAATAGAGACTTTTCACAACTTTTTTGATTTTTGCTTCTAGATGTCAGTTGTGCGTAGTAGTTAAAAGTATAAAAATGGGTTATGTTATGATCGGTATTTTCTCACTCTAAGATAAATTCCAGAGGCAATAAGTCCGGCAATAAAAATGGTTGTGGCATATTGGATAGGGAGACCGATTACAACAGTCTTTTTTTGGAGTCTATTATTCCCGTATGTAATATCAAGTTCTATTCGGTAAATCCCAATCAAGAGTGAAGGTTCCCATACGATAGTATCAAGTGAACGGAGAGTATGTGGAAAAATATAGTGGCTGGCTATAGGAAAGCGTTCTATTTCTCGTCCAGCTATATTTTTGATAATTAATACTCCTGAAGCACGGGTCAGAGTATCTGTTAGATTTTCTATTTGAACGGTGACTGGCACACGGTTGGAAAATGTCATAATGGGTGCACTGAAGCGAGTAAGATTGAGCCGTTGGTCAGAAGCTTTTCCTGACTGCAAAATAGGGACTACAATAGCTCCTGATACGCTACTCACTGTTTTATCTTCAGGGACTGTTTGGGGATCAGTCGTGAAAAGGAGTGCAGGTACGATCCCTTGTAATTGATGGGTATTAAGCAAAAAATCAAGCTTTATTGAGGCTCCGGGGGCAAGCGTAATCACTTCATTTTCATCTTTGCTTATAAAGGTAATTCCAGGCACAGGAGTAAGTGGAGTTTTGGGTACGAGAACTCCATCTCTTTTAACTTCAAGTGCCGCAGTTGAGTAGATAATATGTAATTCTGTATCTCCGGAATTGGAGAGTGTTATCTGTGCTGATGAAGAAGACGAAGTTGTTTCAATTATCGCTGGTTCTACAGAGAAGTTTATTTCTGCATGAGCCAGTTGTGGTTTTATGAATAAAACCATGCCTGTAACCAGTACTGTTAAGCATATTCGAGCAATAGATATCATGTATTAAGTGTAGTTCAGTGTGAAAAAAAAAGAAAGACCTGAGGCTTTACAGAACATTTCACGCGTTCCAGACTCAATTACATTGAAAAATTTACGAAACTCGGGTAAGGTGCGGTAATAAATCTATCAAATCTAAACTATATCAATCTATATCAGCTGTTTGTATAGGGAAAAATGAAGTAGTTTAGCACTCAACCAACATGAGTGATATCAGATATATACATGCATTTAGACTGATATATCAGTCTAAAGTGAATTTATAAATTGGGGATGACAAAATAGGTTAGATTATTGGTGTACGGAAGTGGTGGTTGGCTTGATGGAATATTAAGTTTGTAGATAAGTGTAGCAGTCTCGGTTTGGTTTGTTGTTTTTAATACAGGAACTGGTACGGTATGCGATATAGGACGAAATGTATTTTCTTGCGTAAAGTCACTGGTACAAGCAGCAGAGTTTTCACAATGAAAACCAAATCCGAAGGTGAGTGGACTTGCCCAGACACTGGCTTGGGTAATACTGCAGCTCCCATTATCACAACTTGTATCAGGAATAAGAGCAGAGGCAGATTGTAAGGGGTTATTTTTCATTATAAATACAGTTGCTCCTTTATTATGTGTTGTTTGTACCTGTACTGTGTCATTTCTCAGTACTGGTTCTCCAGGTATTAAAAATCCGAATGAAAGATACGGTTGTGAAAAGGATAATCTCGTCTGAGTGAGAGTAGGAACTTGTTTTTGTATAACAGGCTGAGATATTTGTGGCTGACTTTTTGGAATAGTTGTTGGAGTGGTTTGATGGAGTTCAAGGATAGTATTTCCATTCCCTGACGTTTGCGCATGTCCTATCACATATATACTTAAGTATATCAGAAGTCCTCCAAAGAATATCATTAATTTTAGTGCCTTCATATAGTAATAGTAGCATAGATTAATAGAGAATGGATAATTGCCTATGATATACTATCGGTACGTATGAAGAGCAGAGACAATACAGATATAAAAGCACCAGCACATAAACAGTTTAAGCCTGCAGAGTTTGAAGCTAAATGGCAGAAAGAATGGGAAAGTGACAAAACATTTTCACCTGATCTTGATTCAGACTCAAATCCGTATTACACATTAATGATGTTTCCATATCCCTCAGCTGAAGGTATGCATGTAGGGAATATGTATGCTCATACAGGCGCAGATATTCATGGACGCTTTAAACGCATGCAGGGATTTGATGTGTTTGAACCTATCGGGCTTGATGGATTTGGAATTCATTCAGAAAACTACGCCATGAAAGTAGGTCGTCATCCTAAAGAACAAGCAAAAATCAGTGAAAAGAATTTTTATCGTCAGATGTATGCAACAGGTTCAGGGTTTGACTGGCAGCGTACCGTAGAAACGTACGATCCAGAATATTATAAATGGACACAGTGGCTTTTCACGCAAATGTTCAAAGCGGGACTTGCGTACAAAGACACAGCCTTGGTTAATTATTGTCCTTCGTGTAAAACTGTACTTTCAGATGAGCAAGTAATTGCGGGTGAGTGTGAGAGATGTGGGTCAATTGTTGAAAAAAAAGAACTTGAGCAATGGTTTTTCCGGATTACACAGTATGCAGGACGATTGCTTGATAATATCCCAAAACTTGACTGGAGTGAAAAAGTAAAAGTAGCACAAACAAACTGGATTGGCAGATCAAAAGGCGCTTTGATAACGTTTCCAATAGCAGACTTTGTCTTGT
>DAOMRL010000054.1:4838-5869 GCA_035445865.1 Candidatus Levyibacteriota bacterium | reverse complement strand
GGAGGACGTTACTCGAAGGAACAGAAGGACGTCCGTATATTGAAAAAAACGTTCGGAATCTTCAAAGATTTCTTCTTGGTAATGCAACAGAAATACAACTGGATACAAAAGGACGATTTATAGTACCTGATTATTTAAGACAATACGCTGGAATTGAGAAAAATATTGTATTTGTAGGAGTTGGACGATTTGCTGAAATTTGGGATAAAAAGATGTGGTATGATCACGAAACTGAGATGACTACAGATGGGACGATTGCAAAAATAGCCGAAAAATTGACAGGAGAGGGAGATGAGTAAGTTTAGCCACATACCGGTATTGTTGGAAGAAGTATTGGAAGCATTTGATATAAGAGACGGAAAAAAATATATTGATGCAACTGCAGGAGGCGGAGGACATACACAAGAAATAGTAACACGAGGAGGACAGGTACTTGCAGTTGATCAGGATGATGACGCGTTAAAACATTTATACACTAGATTTGCAGACGAGAAAAAAGTGACCGTAGTTAAAGGGAATTTTGGGGAGATACAGTCGATTGCACATTTATACGGATTTGAAAATTGCTCAGGAATTCTTTTTGATCTGGGGATGTCTAGCTTTCAGATAGATTCATCAGATAGAGGATTTAGTTTCCATCGAGACCAACCGCTTGATATGCGGATGGATGCTCAAAAAGAACTGTCAGCATATGACGTTGTAAATAGATGGTCTCCTGAAGCGTTAGAAGAAATATTACTGCGATTTGGAGAAGAACAGCAAGCGTCACAAGTAGTACAGGCAATTGTAGACGCACGAAAAGAAAAGAAAATTGAGACAACAGGGGAGTTGGTGCAGACCGTTAAAAAAGTGATTAGACGCCACGAAAAGATACATCCTGCAACTCGTGTGTTTCAAGCAATACGGATTGCAGTTAATGCAGAATTGGATGTGTTAAAAAACGGTTTGGATGGAGCGCTTGCTGTTGTAGAAAGTGGAGGAAAGATCGTCGTTATATCATTTCACTCACTTGAGGACAGAATTGTAAAAAC
>DAOMRL010000054.1:0-4785 GCA_035445865.1 Candidatus Levyibacteriota bacterium | reverse complement strand
GATTATGGCAAAAGAATCAGAAACAGAGTCAAATCCGAGATCAAGAAGCGCAAAAATGAGAGTATTTATAAAAAAATAATATGAGAAAAATTATATTAGAAGATAATTCAAAAAAACGAAAACTATTTAAAATTAATACGGTACGAACAATTATTGTTTTGTTAGTATTGAGTGCAATAACACTTGAAGGAGTCAATATTTTTCTAAATAACAGAATGGCTACTGATAGTATCCAGGCAAGTCAGTTAAAAAAAGAGCTCGCAGTAGTTGTTCAGGAAAACAATGTAATCAAGGCAAAAGTGTACGAACTCTCTTCATATGAGTCTGTTGCTTCTCGTGCTGCAGAACTTGGATTTAAAGAAGCCAGCAGCACAATTTCACTTGATGCTCCTGTTCAGGTTGCGCGTCAATAACTCCAAAAAGAAGTGCAGCAGTACTTGATTGTTACATGAATAGACCTACTACTTTTCGAATCACACTTGTTCTTGCATTTTTTGGGTTGTTATATGGTTTTGTACTCATCCGTCTTTTTTATTGGCAAGTAGTACGTGCAGAAGATCTTCGGGATCAAAGCAAATTACAAAGTTATGAGAGTTTATTAGTAGACTCAGCAAGAGGTGAAATACTGGCAAGTGATGGATTTCCCCTTGCTACCAACAAACCGACATTTTTAGTGTACGCAAACCCCAAACAAATCTCCGACAGACAAGAAGTAGCAGATATCCTTGGTCCACTGTTGGAAAGAGATCCTGCGTCAATATCTGCGCTGTTAAAACAAGATCTTTTCTGGGTTCGTCTGAAATCTCAAATTGATGGAGACACCAGAGATGAAATTCAAAAATTAGATATTCCAGGGATAGGGTTTCAACAAGAGAGTATTAGATTATATCCAGAAGCATCAATGGCTGCTCACATGGTTGGTTTTTTGGGTAAAACAGAACAAGGGGAAGATAGAGGATATTTTGGAGTGGAAGGGTATTATAATGAACAGCTCAAAGGGCGGCCAGGTCGTTTGTATGTAGTAAAAGATGCACTCGGTAATCCGGTGATTAGTGATGTACGAGAAGAAAAAAAAATAGACGGGCGAGCTCTTACACTGACAATTGATCGTGCAGTACAGTTCATTGCTGATCGAGAGCTCAAAGAGGGAGTAGCACGGTACCAAGCAGAAGGTGGAAGTGTAATTATCCTTGAATCAAAAACAGGAAAAATTTTGGCAGCTTCATCAGTACCTGACTTTGATCCGCAAAACTATTATGAATTTGATCCTGACTCATATCGCAGTCCAATTATCGCCAGTTTGTATGAACCAGGTTCTACATTTAAAGTACTTGTGATGGCTGCCGGAATTAACGAAAAAGTTGTAAAACCTGATACACGGTGTAATACATGCGACAAGCCTGTGGAGATAAGTGGATATAAGATCAAAACATGGAATGATAAGTATTATCCCAACACTACAATGACTGAGGTAATTCAGCACTCTGATAATACAGGTATGGTGTATGTAGCACAAAAATTAGGACAGGAAAAATTTATACAGTATCTTGATAAATTTGGGATTGGGTCTTTAACCGGGATTGATGTACAAGGAGAATCAAGCGGTATTATCAGAGACAGAGAAACCTGGTTGCCTATTGATCTGGCTACCGCAAGTTTTGGACAGGGAATTTCGATAACTCCGGTTCAACTCGTGGCGGCAGTAAATGCTATTGCAAACGAAGGAAAAATTCTCAAGCCACATGTGGTCAGTTCTATCATGACTGAAAAGGGCAAAACAATTACCATTGTTCCTGAAGTGACCAGTGAGCCAATTACTAAAACGACCAGTGAAGTCATGACATGGATGATGGTAAACTCTGTTGAAAAAGGAGAGTCTCAGTGGACAAAACTGCCTGGATACAGAGTTGCCGGAAAAACGGGTACTGCTCAAATTCCGGTTGCGGGACACTATGATCCGACTAAAACGATTGCCTCATTTGTCGGATTTTTTCCGGCAGATGATCCAAAAGTTACGATGTTAGTCTTAGTTGATAGACCAAAAACATCAATTTACGGCTCAGAGACAGCAGCGCCAATATTTTTTGATATTGCTCGTAATCTTGTTAATTATTACAACGTCAAACCAAACTTTTAATAAAACCACACTATAAGTTTACTTATCTTTTAATTTTAGGTATAATCCGCTCATTGGGCATTTGTTTATAGGCTGAAAGGAGCCTACACCATGCCAGTACTTTCAGAGATTATCACACATCCGGACACTACCAGCGAAACAATGCGTGTCAAGAATGAGACGTATCAGTTTGCATTACTTGTCTATTTTTCCAATGGTAGAAATTCTGCCATGGATAAGGAAGACAAAGTGATAGATCTTTCGGAGCAAGTCCTTGAAGAGCCTTTGCAGTTTCTAGGATTAGTGTTCTCAGCTACCGAACCTGAAAATGAGGTTTCACGGTATTTCTGGGACTCGGAGAGAAATCTTGACGATTTATTCTCAATAACCTTAGCAAGCTTAGGCAAGCTTGGATGGTTTATGGCAGGAGTAACAACACCTGAAAGTATTAATGGATGGGGGTTCATAATACAGCGAAAGCTCATACTGACTGTCTAACCGTGCTGCCAACAATGGGTGGTGTTTTACACACCACCCAACACATATGATTGTGAAAACATCTCAATCTTCCTATAATATAATCACATGATACGAAGCCTCAAAAATTTTGCTCACCTTCTTTTGGCGATATGTGCAAATGTTGTATATGGATTTCCGTCGCGGTCAATGAAGATGGTCGGTGTTACCGGTACAGATGGTAAAACAACCACTGCCTCACTTATCTACGATATTTTACAAAAATCCGGGAAAAAGGTTGCCTTGCTCACAACGGTATCTGCAACAATTGACGGAAAGTCATATGATACAGGATTTCATGTCACAACCCCAAATAGTTTTGCTTTACAAAAATATATTGCATTGGCTAAAAAAGCCAGTGTCCACTATTTTATTCTTGAGACAACATCACATGGGTTAGATCAAAATAGAGTATTTGGAGTGCATTATGCGGTGAGTGTTGTGACAAATATTGCTCATGAGCATCTTGATTACCATAAAACGTATGAAAAGTATGTTGCAGCAAAAGCAAAGATAATAGGTGTGTCAGATATATGTATCGTGAATCACGATGATATCTCTTATCCGTTTTTGTCTCAAAACTCAAAATTAGCGACATACGGTCTGCACAAAGATGCAGGGGTAACACTTGAAAAATATCCATTAAAAATTTCGATGCCCGGATTATTTAACACATACAATGCATTGGCAGCACTTGCAGTGACTATGCAACTGGGTGTTTCATATGATATTGCAAAAAAAACAATTGAGACCTATCAAACACCAAAAGGCAGACAAGATATTGTCCAAAAAAATCCATATACGGTGATGATTGATTTTGCTCACACACCAAACTCTTTCCAAGCACTACTGTCATCATTACGTGTTGAGTATTCGGGAAGGATTATCCATGTCTTTGGAAGTGCAGGACAGCGTGATCACTCTAAACGTGCGAGTATGGGTGAAATTTCTTCTCAGTACTCAGACATTATTGTATTAACTGCTGAAGATCCAAGAAATGAAAAAGTAGAAGAGATAAATAAAGAAATTAGAAAAGGGATATCAGATGAGTTTGAAGTTCGGAGTTTAGAGTCAAAAGGTACTCAATCAAAGTCACTGTATCAAATCTCTGATCGAAAAGTTGCTATTGAGTTTGCGTTGTCTCTTGCACAAAAAGGAGATGTTGTGGTGATTACGGGTAAAGGACACGAGCAAACGATGAATTTAGGTGAAGGGGAATTTGAATGGAGTGATCATGAAGTCGTCAAAAAGGCGCTGGAAAAAAAACATGATAAAAAATAACTCCCATATTATCTCAGCAATATCAAAAAGATCAGACGGAAGTATGATGACTAACCGTATTTTACAAAAAGAAAATGTGCAAAAGTTTTTAGATCTGTATGGTATTCCATTTGAATCAACTCATTGTATGAAACAAGTACATGGAAACACTGTTGCATATGTAAATGAAAAAAGTCCACAGATTTTTGAATCTACTGATGGATTGGTCACAGATAAACCCGAGATATTTTTAGGTGCAGTTACTGCAGACTGTGTTCCAATTACCGTGTCTGATCAGAGAGCCAAAGTAGTTGGAGTTGCTCATGCAGGATATAAAGGGATACTTGTCGGGATTGTATCAAATCTTATTGCCAAAGCGCGTGATTGTGGTGCAGTCAATTCTTCACTCAATATTACAATAGGGCCATCTATCGGCTCGTGTTGTTATGATATTGATGAGCGTCGTGCAGATGATTTTTATCAAAAATTCCAGACAGAAAACATTTTTCGGTATTCTGGAGATAAAATATTTTTAGATCTTGCAAAAGTTGTGAGTCATATTATCAAAAAAGAAGGTATAGTAAGTAAAAATGTTATGATGACAGGGATATGTACAAAATGTCATAATGACTCATTTTTTTCTTATCGTGGGGACACAAAAAAAACATTTGGTGAATGTATGACAATCATAGGCATGAGGAGTACAAGATGAAAGAATTACCATATAAAAAAATATATTTTGTCGGTATCAAAGGTGTTGGTATGACAGCGCTTGCTGTTATTGCCAAACAAGCAGGATACCAAGTAAGAGGGAGTGATGTTGCAGAGACATTTATTACAGACTCAACACTTGCAAGTCATGATATTGTGGTAGATACTCATTTTTCAACAGA
>DAOMRL010000053.1:2625-5905 GCA_035445865.1 Candidatus Levyibacteriota bacterium | reverse complement strand
AGTTTTTACAAACTTCGAGCAGAGACAAATGGTGTAGCTATTGAGGAGTTGTCATCAGGCTCACTAACACTATCATCACTTACGAACAATGGAGTCTATCACTATAGCGGTGGGGGGAATCTCACAATAAATACCTCTGCTATTATTGGTCCAAGACGCCTTGTTATCCTGTCAGAAGGAGACATAACAATCAATGACCCGATTACTCTCACTGATCAAAAATCAATCATAATCTTAGCCTCCAAAAGAGACATCATTGTGAATCCTAATGTCGGAGAGACAGATCCAAACTCAGATACATTCAATATTCAAGCAATCCTGTCAGCTGAGGGAAATATCAATCTTCCAAGTGGCGTACCATGTCCTGCTTCAGATAAAAGGCTCAATATTGAAGGGACACTCATTGCCAATGCTGATAACCCATTTGGAAAAGTGGTAAATGGAGGAAAGCTTAATAATAACCGTGATCTGTGTGAACTTGGTAATCAAGATAATCCCTCTCTGTATGTCAAATCACGACTGTCTTTTGTCACTCAGCTCACTGATTTTTACAAGATATCCAGCAAATATTGGAATGAAATTGCACCATAGTAATCCACAGGTGACAAGTGAAGATTTTGTTGATAGTATAAAAATATGAGTAAAAAATTTTATATACCTTTTATATTCATATCACTTGTAGTGATTGCAGGAGGGTTCATTTTTGCTGTAATACAACAAGACAATAACACCCAAGATACAGCAACCGCACCTCTTGTCCCAGAACTTACAGAAAAAACACAAACTTTTTTAGATGATATTGGTATAGATCTGGAAGAAGAAGAACGGTTCATAGTCATTAAAAACAAGAAATATACTAAAGAAAGTAGTGAGGTGTCGTTTTTGGAAGACAAAGATCAGAACAAATTTGTACTCATCAACAATGACGATACTCAAGCAGAGGTGCATATCTATGACCAACCAGAGGGATCAGACCTTGCACTTGGAATTGGAATCAGTGCAGGAGAAAGTGTTGCAATTCCTCTCCCTCTCCCAGGAACCTATCGTTTTAGCTTTATGGATGACCGAGCACAGAACTTTACACTCACAGTAGTACAGCCATAGCACTCAGTTTCTTGCATCATATATCTCTCAATTGACTATTGAAGCTACAATTAGTATAATTCTCAGATATGTTAGTAATCAGATTTGCAAAAAGCGGAAGACGGGGAGAGCGCAAGTATCGTATTGTTGTAAAGGAAAAACGCAGCAAAAGAGATGGGCGGGCACTTGACTTTTTAGGTTGGTATGAAAAAACAGCCACAGGCATAACAAAAGAAGTTAACAAGGATAAAATTAAATATTGGCAAGAGCGTGGCGCACAACTCTCACCCGCAATCAAAGCTATTCTATGAAAGACCTGCTTATATATATTCTTGAAAATACTGTACCTGAAGCAAACGCCACAGTTGAAGAGCAGGAGCAAGATGGATTTGTCCGTCTCACCATCACCGTCCCACAAGAATTTATGGGTAAAGTAATCGGCAAAGGTGGAAAAAATATCTCTGCTGTCAAAAATATTCTCAAAATCCGTGCTATTAAAGAGGGCAAAAAAGTAGAAGTAGATGTTGTTGAAAAGTGAAAATCTCTATCATTACCTTATTTCCTGAGATGTTTACTGGTGTGTTCGGCTCATCTATCATTAAGCGGGCTCAAGAATATAACCACGTTACGATCAATTTTTTCAACCTTAAAGACTTTGGCATTGGCAAACATAAAATTGTTGATGATACGCCGTATGGAGGCGGGGTAGGGATGGTACTCAAGGTTGATGTGCTCGACACAGCAATACAAGAAGCAAAAAATTCACAAAAATCTTTGCTCTCACAAAAAGTAATCTTGCTTGACCCAAAAGGCAGACAGTATACTCAAAAAATTGCTCAAAATCTCACATCTTTCGATCACTTGATTTTAATCTGTGGTCATTACGAAGGCTATGACGAGCGGGTAAGAGAGCTTGTAGATGATGAGATTTCAATAGGAGATTTTGTGATGTCAGGAGGAGAACTCCCCGCAATGGTACTGACTGAATCAATCATCAGACTAATACCAGGGGTTTTACAAAAAGATGAAGCGCATCGATTTGAGTCATTTTCTGATGAAAAAAAGGGTCTTTTAGAGCATGCACAATATACACGTCCAGCTGTGTATAAAGATATGGAGGTACCAGAAGTACTTTTATCAGGAAACTTCGCTAAAATCGATGAATTTAGGGCAAAAAGCGCACATCAAACAACAAGAAAGAGAAGGCCTGATTTACTGAAGGGTGAAGAGTCTGAACTATCTTAATTTTTCAACTCACGCAATGTTTTTAGCAATTCCAAAGATTCATTTGTATATCCAGGTATAACAGTGGTATTTTGTAACGTATCAAGATCATATGGACGGTAATAAAATGATATTTCCAGCATGCTGTTTGTCTCCTGTGCACTTATGGTATTAATTTTTGAGATTGGGAAATTTTTGTATAACTGCTTTGTAAACTCTACAATCTGACGCTGGTCAGTAGAATTGAGCGTAAGCATTACATTCATTGAAGGAAACCCTGTATCAGAAGTCACATCAACTTCTTGGGACTGTTCTGGATTTATATCATATATATCTCCTACCTGAATCGTAAAACCTCGTACTTGAACTCCAACATCAGTTGCAAGAGAGATAATCGAAGAAAATACCGATATAACTTCTTTATTTGCCGGTAAAGCTGATGTCAAAACGTCTATATCACTTGCTACCCGTTGATCACTTACCGAATTTAAGGCTGCTAGTGATGATTCAAGTTGTGCAACTTCAGATTGTTTGAGCGAGTTTGCTTCTCGCTGCTCACCGATACTGCGTATCTGAGGAATAATAACTGCAGTAACAAGCACAAACCCAAATACTACCAATATTACCCCAATAATTATGCTTGCTGAGATTTTTTTACCATATAAATTGTATTCTTTATTCATCAGATAATCCTCCAGGATATTGAAACCGAAGTGTCAGAAGATATTTTCCTTGTTGTGCCTGGAACGAGTTAATATCAACCATTTGTATCCCACTTTTGTTTTCCTTTAACTGTGCAGGGAGATCTTTTTCAAGTACTGTATCCATTGCTACAAGATTTGAAGCGACTAAATTAAGGGTAAATTCGTTGTCTTTGGCAGTAATCCCGGAGATGGTCACAGAAGGAGAAAATATTCCCACCAGTTCGTTTAATTGCTGATCCAACACACCTCGTTTGGAAAATAACGTAGTG
>DAOMRL010000053.1:0-2598 GCA_035445865.1 Candidatus Levyibacteriota bacterium | reverse complement strand
AGCATATTTACTTTTTTTTCTGCCTGAGCATTTATTTTAGTCACAAGATCCTGTTCTTGTCTTTCATAATTTGAGTATTGAAGTTTTAACCCAATATTCACCGCCATTAAAACAAGTGCGATTGCGACAACAAAAGCAAATGCCCAGTATACATAGGGTGTATAGGTTTTCTTTTTGACAATAGCATTTCCCAGTGTGAGATTAATTGAGGTTTTCATATTAGACCAAATCCCGTAGAGCAAGACCCACAACTACCGTAAATCTGCTGAAATCTGACTGTACTTGTTCCGGCACATTTTTGATGTTATTAACAGTCCAGCAATTTCCAATTACTACCTGGGTATTGAGTGTATTTGTTAAAAATACATCAAGTCCCGGTAACAGCGCATTACCACCTGATAAGACTACCTGTTGGATTTCTTCGTTATTGTTATTTTGCTTATAAGAAAGCATCACTTTTTTGATATCTCCAACAATTGATTCTACAATGGGGTAGAGTGATTTCCCGATTTTTCCTTGGAATGCATCTTTTGTCAAACCGTACGCTTTTTTATAATCTTCAGCTTGTTTGGTATCAATACCTAGGTCTAACGCAATTGCCCGAGTAATAGCAAGCCCTCCGACTCCTATTGAAAATACTATATTAAGCAAGCCATCTTTGACCACAGCAACATCTGTTGACGATGCTCCTAAATGCACAATAATACTTGGCATTGTACTTACAAGAGGCTGGAGTGCACGATGTACCGACAGTATCTCTGTCTCAACTGCAGCCGGTACAAGACCTGCATACGTAAGTACTGCTTCATATTTTTGAATTGTTGAGAGTGGAGCTGCCACAAGCAACACATCCATTGTTTTGTTTTCAGTTGTCTTTTTTTGAAGTATCTGCCAGTCAGTCCGCACTTTATCAATAGGCATAGGAATATATTGTTCCATCTCCCAACGGAGTGCTGCTGCTAACTCTTGATCTGATAACTGAGGCATCTGAAGTATTTTTGTGTAGACACTGCTTTCAGGGATCGCTAAATTTACTTCTTTTTCTTTGATCCCTGCTTGTGTCAAAATATTTTTTATAGAATCAGCCACCACCTGCTGATCTACAGGAGATTCAGAGAGCAGTCCATTGGACATCAATGGAGACAGAGCAATTGCGTCAAGCGAGATATTGTGGCTGTCTTTTTTGAGCGCGACAACTTTTATAGATGTAGTACCGATATCAAGTCCAAAATGTGTTTTCATGACTGTTAGTTTTGAGAAATAATCGCATACGGGAAAAGTTCATTTGGGATTTGTGGATATGACTGGAAATACTGAATTTTTCGTACCGTTTCACCTGCTGTGCCAGTAGAGGTGATAACTGATCCTTGAGAGGGGAGATCACCACTGAGCCCCTGTATGCCGATACGGGTAGAATTAAATATTGGGATTACCTTAAAAATAAGGGGCGAACTTGGCATAGGGTCACCACTTGGAAAATCTGCACGATATTGATATTGAAATCCTGCGTTCTCATAGCCCGCATCACCTACAACACCTATGGTCGTGGCTCCTGTAATTCGCGGACATGGATCATATACTTCCCGATACAGTTGAGGATCTTCTACATCTCCATGGAGCAATAGCACTTCAAGTGCAGGTACATAATCATTACCCACATCCCCACAGCTTTGCCCTGCGTGACCCCAAAACAGCCTCACTTTCCCTGAATATGTATCAGTATAATGTGGATAGTTACTCATCCACACATCCAGTCCAACTGCACGCTCTATCATATCTCCACCATTGAGCTGGAATTTATCTCCACCTTCAGGCTTAATTTCTACATTAAAATTGGCATTATTGTCCAAGATACCAGGAAAACCATCGGCAGTAGTACCTTCTCCTGTAGACACTTGACGAACAGCACGCTCTAAACCTGCTTCAGCTGCCTGAAATGCGCGCTGTGACTCTTCACTTTGCCTAGAAATCTGTAAATTTGAAATAGTTCGTGAGGCAATAGACAAACCAACACTTAATGCCACAACCATACTGAGAACAACAATCAATAATATCTGTCCACTCTGTCTATTCATATCTGTATTCATCATAAAACGATTTACCCATCAGTGTCAAGAAATTATGTATCCTCATGACTCACTTGGTATTGTAATTTCGGATATTGATCTGTGTCTGAAATACCGCTTTTGTATTTTCGGCAATACCGCCACCTCCATCTGCTATTCCTAGGCTAAATTCAATCTCAATACGAGGTGCACTAAATGATGAAGATTGATGACACGTAATCTTACAGGTATCTGTGATGAGTGATTGGTCAGTTAGATTATACACCGTAGCTCCGCTTTTAGAAGCTACTTTACCAGAGTCGTCATAGTTACAACTGAGAATTACTTCGTTGCTATCTGTCATCTTCAATGCGAGATGGTCACCCTCTATCCCCCCGGCAGCTGTACAATCAGTAAAGCCACTCCTAAATCGTGGGTCATCCGGAGGTAAATCTGGGAAAACTCCATTGACGCTACGTGATCTTTTGATAATCTCAGACATAGCAGTGATTGCATAATTACCATTTTTAGCAACTAACGTTTTTGAACGAGT
>DAOMRL010000052.1:0-6044 GCA_035445865.1 Candidatus Levyibacteriota bacterium | reverse complement strand
AGTGCAGATTCAAGTGCAGTCGGGTAGGATACTCCTCGCCCGAGGATATAGATATGTTTTTTTGTTTTTATTTTCTTTGCTAAGTTGTGTATTGGCTTTTTATCCTTTAAAAGGACCTCTATTTGTTTGACCGCTTTTTCAATATCTTTTTGTGCTGTATCTAAAGTTCCATTGAGAGTATGGGCAAGAAGATACAGATAAGTAATTTTGGCAGTAAATGATTTGGTCGCAAGCACACATTTTTCAGGCCCTGCATTGAGCATAAGCTGAAAATCAGACATACGATAGAGTGTTGAGCCAAGGACATTGGTAATTGCCATGATCTTAGCATTTTTTTCTTTTGCAGATTTGAGGCTTGAGATGATATCAATGGTCTCACCACTTTGAGAGAGTGCAACAACAAGACTATCTGATTTCAAAAAATAAACGAGCTACTCAAACTCTGACCCTACACTTGCATTAGTGTGACGTTTGGCAACTTTAGAGAAAAGATAGGTACCGGCAAGAGCAGCATAGTAGGCTGTACCGCAGGCAATAAAATACGTTCCATATGCTTTTTTAATCAGTGAAGCAGCTTTTTGTATTTGCCCTTTTTGCTCAAGTACCAGACTCCTGATTACATGTGGTTGTTCATGCATTTCTTTCATCATGTAATTTGGATAATTACCAAGAGTTATTGAATCAGGAGAGAAAGTGAGTTTTATTGGTTTTATTTCTTTTTTGTTTTTTTGAAAATCATACAGAGTATATGTAGTTTGTGTTAAATGGAGAAATTCATTGTCTTCTAGATAATATACTTTTTGTGTATGTGGAAGTAATGCTGCACTGTCTGATGCTAAGTAATATTCATTATCTCCAATACCAAAGATAAGTGGAGAACCGTTTTTAACAGCAACAAATTCA
Source organism: Candidatus Levyibacteriota bacterium (assembly GCA_035445865.1). Taxonomy (GTDB): domain Bacteria; phylum Patescibacteriota; class Microgenomatia; order Levybacterales; family GWA1-39-11; genus JBDHUV01. Next base: position 5,141 of record DAOMRL010000052.1, on the reverse strand, counting down.
TCAGTTGCAGGTCTATACACAATTATTGCACTCAGTCCTTCTAATTCTTGGAATGTTTTTATAACGACATCTAATAAATCGGTGTTTTTTGTGAGTTTCTCTTCAAGATAATGAGCAACTACTTCGGTATCTGTTTCTGATAAGAACGTATGTTTTAGCTTCAATTTCTGCTTAAGTTTTGCATAATTTTCTACGATGCCGTTGTGAACTACTACAATTTCTTTTTTACAATCTGCATGAGGATGAGAGTTTTCTTTGGTAACTCCACCATGGGTTGCCCATCGGGTATGTCCGATTCCAACAGAAGCAGAAAAATGAGGAAGCGTTGCGTTGCCAATTTTACCGACGTGTTTTTCTGTAAATAAATTGCCGTCATTTTTTTTCACCGCAATACCCCATGAATCATAGCCACGATACTCAAGTGCCTTGAGGCCGTCTAAAATGAGAGCCCCTGCATCTTTGCGGTTACCAAGATAACTAAATATTCCGCACATATTAATAGTTGACGAATAGTTATACGATTTTATTCAGAAAAAACTAACATTAATTAGTTAGTTGTTAATAATTAATCGTAAATAACGTATGGGGTATAGGGGATTACTTAATATATGTTTTATTCACAACCTTACGATTGTGGATTGTCATATATCTTTAGGATGGTAATACACCCTGAAGGTTTCCGCAAATACTTCCGCCAACTGGCGAAGCCCGATTGTCCAGTGTAATACTGAACCCTTCTCCTCGTTGTCCGGTGTAACACCGGACCTACACGCCTGTCAAAATGTGCAACCTATACCGATTTAATTTATACAACGCAACTGCCTGTTTGTCAAATTGTACGAGACGATGTATGATATAGCTATTAAAACCGTGTATGAAAAAAGCAACTAATTCCCGCATATTACCCGCACGATTACCGCAGATACTTGGCGGAAGTGCGCTTATTGTGACGCTTTCCTTAACGGTAGCTTTAAGCATGTTGTTAACAAATGTATATTCGCTATATCAGCAAGAAATTGCAGAAAAGAACTCAGTCACTGAAAAGTATACGTATTGGCAAGGAATTATTGAGCAGTATCCTCATTTTCCTGCAGCATATTATGAGGCTGCGGTATATGCAGCACAACTTGAAAATATTCAACAAGCAAAAAGTTTTTTACAAAAAGCATTAGTTATTGATCCTAATTTTTTTGAAGCAGAGACATTAGCAAAAGAATTAGAGGAAAAGTAAACTTAGTTGAGAATTATTCTTGAGGTTTTTCTTCACTAGACTCTGTAGATTCTGTTTTATCTCCATCAGCTTTTTCTGTTTCTTCAGCAGTCGATTCTTCACTTGCAGCCTCAGCAGCGGCTTCTTCTTCAGCTTCAAGAGCTTCTGCTTCTTCAGATACAAGTTCATCAATTCTGAAAACTGCTTGTCCTGCTTCATTAAGGATTGTGACACCTTTTGGTGCTTTGAGAGATTCTACTGTCATCTGATCACCAACTGCAGCAAGTGATGTAACATCAACTACGATTGATTCAGGTAAATCTGAAGGTAGTGCTTCAATCTCTACTTCATTAAGAAGCTGTAAAAGCATACCTGTTTTGTCTGTTACTGCAGTTGGTTCGCCCTCTGCAACAACAGGGATATTAGCCGTAATTTTTTCTTTTAGGTTGACGATAAAAAAGTCTGCATGAATAGGGTCACGGGTTAATGTGTGAATTGCGATATTATGAACCAAAACAGGATACGTATCTTTATCTAAAGTGAGATCAATAAGTCCTGTTGATCCAGCTTTTGAATATACGGCCATAAAATCTTTAAAAGGAAGCTGTACAGCAGTTGATTGGATATTTTTCCCGTATACATTTGCAGGCAAGATGCCTTCTCTACGAAGTTTTTTGAGTTGCTTTCCAAAAATTGTGCGTTTTTCTACAGAAAGCTGTTCATGTTGTGCCATAACTTTTTGAATTGTACAGGATAGACACAAAAAAAACAAGCAAACGACCAGTATATTAGTCAGTTTGACAAAATGAAGCTACGGTAGGTATAATTGAGGTTGATTGTTGCCGCGGGGTAGTGTACGGCTGCACGCGAGGCTTATATGGGCCCTTTTGTTAGTAATTTCAAAAGAGTACTTGGCTATATCGGTGAACCCCTAATTTATTAGGGCAATACCGAGGGAACCTTCAATTTTGAAGGACTCCGTAGAGACTACACGCCAAGCTCCCAATAATATTGGGATGAAGATATAGTCCGACACTTCAAGTAATTGGAGATTAACAGGATGCATAATCTTGCAGACAAGGTTCAACTCCTTGCCCCGCAACAATAAACTCAGGCTTATATCTTTGTTATAACCTAAAGACCTCTTTCCATTTCTTCCAGTTCGGTTCAGATATTTCTTGGGTAAAAGCAGGAGTAGGAGAAGGTGGTGCAATGAATACAGGATACTCATTTTCTTGTACTAATCCCAATTTTGATCGTGCTTCTTTTTCTACAAATACATCACTTTTTACTTCTGAAAGTTGTTGATTAAGAAAAGCGTGTTGTTTGTTTTCTTCTTGTAACTGAGTTTGGAGATCTTGTACATGCCCTTCATTTTGGATCAGTGTGTAGATAGAAACAACGATATTTCGTATCAATACTAAGAGGATGATGATAACAATTGCAGTAATAATGGTTTTGATATTCATATTGACAAACAGCACAATGGTTGATATTATAGGTTGATCTATGTCAAATCAAGTAAAACTTCGGGATGCTCATGGAAAATTTCAGGATTTTCTCAAAGGAAAAAACAAAGCATCAGCTACAATATTAGCATACGGAAAAGATATTGACCAACTTGTTTCATTTCTTGAAGAGTTGGAAAAACAACATATCCATGAGGTCAATGACCGGGATATTCAGGCGTTTTTAACAAAGTTACAAGATACAGGGTATACTCCAAAATCTTTATCTCGTAAACTCAATTCAACCCGTACATTTTACCGATTCTTAAAAATCAGTGAATATATAACAGATGATCCGTCACTGATGGTGCAACATCCAAAATATGAATTAAATCCTCCTCGTGTTCTGAGTCCACTTGAGTACCGTGCCTTGCGCGATACTGCGTCTTCAGATCCTCGGATTTATGCAATTATTGAAGTGTTATTACAAACAGGTATCCGTATTGGTGAGCTCGCAAATCTTCGAATGGAAGATGTAAAAGATTCTTCTTTGCACATCCGAAGATATGAAGGTCATGAAGCTCGGGAAGTACCGGTAAATAAACGGGCAAAAGAAGCGTTAAAGCGGTATCTTGAGGTGCGTACAAAAACAGAAGATGATCATTTATTTGTGACCAAAACAGGGAAGCCATTTTTAGTTCGTAATATTCGTGATGCAGTTGAGAGGCATTTTAGAAAAGCAGGGATTGAAAATGCAAAAATTAACGATTTACGACATACGTTTGTTTCGCATCACTTAAAACAGGGTGTATCTATTGTCTTTTTATCAAAAGTTCTCGGACACAAACGGCTTTCATCTACTGAACGATATCTTCAATACATAAAAGACAGTAAAAAAGGTGAAAGTACCGTTTTGCAAGAGCTCTAATTTTCCTCCCTTCCCTTGCATTTCTCTCTCTATTTAGTGCATCATAGAAGTATGGACGAGCAATCACTGCCAAATCGCGAGTCTCAAAATCTGCCGTATTCTCATGCAAATGATGTACGTACTTTTCTTTCATGGACTGCTCCAGGTAGACCATTTTCTAAAAAAGGAAGACAATTTTACGCTACGGTAATTTTAATCATGTTACTTTTTCAGATCATTTTATTCCTTTTTTCTTGGTATGAATTGATGGTAGTTGTATTAGCGCTGGTGTTTTTATCAATTGTTCTCTATACAATCCCGCCAAAAGATTTTCATTATAAAATAACTTCAGAAGGTATTAGAGTAGAGGATCATTTTTATATCTGGTCAGAGTTATATGATTTTTATTTTAAAAAAGTCGATCATACCGATACGTTAATTGTGAGAACAGAGGTCTTTTTACCAGGAGAACTAAAATTGACTCTTGGTTCTGTATCAAGAGACCATGTTCGTCAAATCTTAGTCAATTATCTGCCATACCGTGAATATGTAAAGCCGACGTTTGTTGAAAGTAGTGCAGACTGGCTTTCTCGCAATTTCCCTCTTGAAGGAAAATAGTGTGCCCTCGGCGGGAATCGAACCCACATCTCAGGATCCGGAATCCTACAGTCTATCCGTTAGCCTACGAGGGCGATAAATCTATTATATTCAAAAATAAAGGCTGACATATTTACTATGCCAGCCTTACGCATTACTGTCGAGAAAGCTCCCACTCTTTCACTATTTCAGGGAAGATCCATGTGGTTTCATCATGGTTATCCCCAAATGTGTTAAACAACAGGTGCCTACCTTTGGTGATACGGTGTAGTTGTATCATTGAGAATCCTAATGGCGCGCCTGATTCTTACTACATGCTCCCAAAGGAGCATACCCAGTACCTGCTGAATCAAGTATTCCTGCTTTTGAGAAGGATTCAAGTTTCTCTGCAGGTAACTCTGCTTTGACAATCGTACACTCAGCAGCGTTATTCCCATCAGCTGGTTTATCGACCTGCACTATGAAAGTGAGATCTCCCTCTGAGTACATGTAGACCACTTTGATGATGTCTCCTACGTGAATTTCACGTAGGTCCAGTGACACATCAGGTGAAGCCCTGAACTTACGATCAAGTTCAACTCAGAAGACAAGTTTGGATGATTCATTCTCACACCTTTCTGCCGATTTAACGAACAGATATGGGATGTTAACAAATTGAAGATGCTATGTCAAAATGCGGAGGGTACAGGATTTGAACCTGTGGAGGAGACGAGCCCCTCGAGTTTTCGAAACTCGTGCAATTGGCCACTATGCGAACCCTCCTAATCCAAATCCGAATATCAAAACTCTAAATCCCAAACAATGTTGAAATATAAATGACCAAAATTTAAATATTTTGAACATTATAATTTTGAAAACTTGAATTTGTTTCGAATTTCGGTATTAGGATTTAGAGTTTGCTTTTTGTGCTCTCGGCGAGAATCGAACTCACATCAAAGGATCCGCAATCCTCCATTCTATCCGTTGAACTACGAGGGCT
>DAOMRL010000051.1:0-6055 GCA_035445865.1 Candidatus Levyibacteriota bacterium | reverse complement strand
GATCATGCACGAACATATACAGTTCAGGTCCGTATCGGAAGTAAAATACTTGGAAAAGGCACCGGAAAGTCCAAACAAGAAGCAGAAAAACAAGCAGCCAGAGAAGCTCTCACAACTCTCAATTAATTGTACGGTCACAGTATTTAAAATAGACACCAACTTCTCACTTACATTTATTTCACCAAATTGCCTTTTTTTTACCCCTTTCGTTCAATACTTCACAACATAAAAGCATTTTGTTCAGATATGTATTGTAAAAAGAACATAATTTTACAACTATAGGTTGATGAGTTCCCTAATTTTTGTTATAATTTTATTATGGTCAAGTTGGCCAGTACGTTAACACTCGCGCATAGAAAGGAAAACATATGCGCATTTTTGTTCGAGCACTGATTATTGGAGTCGTGCTCTCCCTTATGGTGGTTCCAGCAACAATTGCAGGAACCTACTATTCAGACCCATCAGGTTGGAACCATGCCTCCTTTGAGCAGGCATGGAGAACTAACGAGATGGGAAACGGTCCGGCATATGAGCCGGCAATCAATGTACCTTCAGAGGAGTATGTCCAAGCACCTGGCGGCAATCGTGCCGTTCAGTACTTTGACAAGTCCCGAATGGAGTACAATGGATACCGTGCAGACGGTCAGTGGGCTGTGACAAATGGCCTACTCATCGTTGAACTCGTTACGGGTCGTATGCAGGTAGGAGACAACGAGTTTGTTACCTGTGATGCAAGCGACGTTTATGTTGCAGGTGACCCGGGTCAAACTGATCCATGGTCATATGCTGACTTCACGAATGAATTCTCTCCAGGATCCTATGAATGGGATCCTATATTCAAGTCATTCGGTATCTACCAAACCGGACTTGCATCGACTCTTCTCAAGGAGCTGGAAGTTCCGGTTAACGGGAAGATGACGACGGTATTCGTACAGCTTGGGCAACGCCAGTCTCTGACGTATACACCCAGCAATCCATCTGCACATCAAATCGAGTTCGGCAACGTCGGACAACACTACTACCAGTGGCGGTATGGTGCAAATGGATGTACTGATACCCAACCTGAACCGGACCGTCCGAGTGAACCAACTACCGACGGAATCGGCATTCCACTGGCAAATACCTGTGAGGTATTCCAGTTGATTGCTGGAAATGAGGTCTGCTTCGTCATACCTGAACGGTTTAGTGTGCCAATCGGCACAATCACAATGAATGGAAGCAATGGATTCACATACACACACCGGAGTAACCCACTCGGTGAGTCGTCACTTGCAATCGTCATCCGGACACATCGGGACGGGGCAGGAGCACTGCAGATACGAACAAACAGATACGGACAGGTTCTCTTTTATGAGGATCTTGATTCCAGGATCATTTGCCAAGAGTATCACGACTGCCGAGCAGGCAGTGACGGTATGATTGGTCTTGCCCTCGCAAAAGAGAGGACAACTGCAATCTTCGTGGGGTCAGTAGGTGGAGCAGGGTACCAGGTAACCTATAATTTCACTTCCGTTGAAAACCTTGTCGGCACAGTAATTAATACCACACCATACTCGTGGAATTGATACAGACCGACAATCTCATGCGGTAGTCATAACTACCGTACTATCAGGCCTCCCGCAAGCGGGAGGCCTTTCTCACACCAAAAAAATATTCACCAATTTTGTATACTTTTCAATTATTTAGTTGATTTTTTTCCTATAAAATATGTCTTGAGGTTGACAAATAAGCACGAAATAGAGTAATAATTAAATGAAAACGAATTTATCATATGCTAGAACATAAAGAAGGCCACCCAGATTCTGCTGAAAGCCCTTCACTATCACCACATAATATCTCAGAGATACAGTCTCCAGGAGATTCTTCTGATACCATCGAACTTTCTTATCCCCATTCCAGTGAAATTTATGCTCAACAATCAGAACAAAACTCACCCACTTTATGGGATCGCTTATTTGGCAGAAGCAGAAGACACAATAATCCTCCATCCCCCCTCCAAGCAGAAACTACTCTAACCTTAAATATAGGCACTGATATCCAATCACACGAAACACTCCAAGAACCTCCAGTTTTTCATGAAGCTATAACTGCAAAAGAGACTGATCTTAATCCACTTGACCAAGAAACAAACGAGGAGGCTGTAAGCAATAATGATCCTGGAGATACTGCAAGACAGAGACGATGGACATCGGTTTCAGAGAAAACAGACTCAGAAGAATATCGCACTTTACAAAAGGCATTACAGACACCAATGTCGAGACGAACACTTCTTAAAGCTGGATTAGGATTTGGAGCAGCAGCTGTTATGAACAGAGTTTTACCAGAAAATGCGTTTGCAGCTTTACCTGTAGATGCATTTAAAGACACCTATGAAAAAACAAAAGATGCAGGACGTATTTGGGGAGAGCAACTTACCGGCAATATGCGTGAAACATACGAATTCAGTGATCCTAACAACCCATTTTCTGTACGTCCCGTTCGGTACTATTCAAAAGGGCGTATGGATGTAAATCCAAATGAAAAAGAATATCACGATTGGTTTGTAAAAAGTGGATTGCTTGTCCAAGAAATGCTTACCGGTCGCATGCAAGTAGGAGACAACAAATTTATTGACATAGGTATCAGTAATGAAAATATTGTCGGTGATCCAGACAGAGGAAATATAACATATAAATCCATTGCCACAGCAAATACTACTGATCGAGATATTTTACAATCAGGACAACAGGTTATCAAAACAGTTGATCTTTCGGGCAATGTACGTTCAGATAGACAATATGAACACCATGGGGTCACAATTACTCGTTTCGTCCCAGAGACAGGACACGGCATTGCAGGTCCATTATGGGAATCAATGCAAAAAGACGGAAAAAATTACAATGACAACCCATTTTATTTTACCGGCTATCCTGTGTCTGAGCCCTATTGGAGCAAAGCCATGGTCGATGGTGTAGAGCGAGATGTATTAGTCCAAGCATTTGAGAGACGCACGCTCACATACACGCCAGATAATTCTAGTGAGTGGAGAACTGAAGCAGGCAATGCAGGCCTTCACTATCTCCAGTGGCGGTATGATCCAGAAAAAATACACAATTATCAAAAACTTGAAACTCAACCAGGACAGAGTCTCAATCCTTTAGACTTTATGATCCCGAATGATTTATCTAAAAGTTTGACCGGATCTCACAATCTCTCAACGGTATACGATGAGGCAAAACGAAATCTGTATTTTGTCAAAGCAACTGCGGGAAGTTATGAAAAATTTGAGATTGCCGAAAATGGAAACATTTATTTACGTTCAGACCACAGTAATGGAAATGGAGAATATTATACATTTACAAACGGATTAATACTCAAAAAAGATATGAAAGTTGGTGAGGCTATTAAGTCCCCTGATAATATCGTAAATTTTTATGACAACAATGGTAAACTTGAAAAAACTATGCCTTTTCCTATAGAGATAACACTTCTTGGACATAAAAATGTTTACTTAGGTGGAGATTTGGGAGAAAGAAAAGTAATGGTCTATAGATATGGTTGGGGTCCTAACGACGAAGTATTTTACTTTGACGAAGAACATGGATGGGTAATGTGGGAATTATACAAAAAAAATGGACTATTAGAACACAACGCCATTTTTAACAAAATCTCTAACTCTGTAACTCAGCCAGCGTTGTAAATTAAATAAATCGAAAATAACAAATGAACCCTCTCCCAAGCACCTATCGTTTTAGCTTTATGGATGACCAAGCACAGAACTTTACATTCACAGTAGTACAGCCATAGTACTCAGTCTCTTGTATAAATGTCACCCAGAATATGACATATTATATGGATAACTTGACACTACACATCAAAAGTCATACTCTAAATAGAGTAGATATGTATAGAAGCAAAAAATTTATCGTACTTGCCATTGTCAACCTATTGTTAATCGGAGGCATAGCTCTATTGTTATTTTATATTCAAAAATCAAATAGCGTCACTCTTGTAACTGAGGAGATAAAAGATGATACTACACACATAGTTAAGACTCCATCAGAGCCGACCAGTAGTGAAATAACGATATCAAATGGATCATTTGACAGAACCAAATCGACGTTTGCTTCACAAATAGGTACCCCATTAAGGCTTCAATTTATGAATTTAGACCCAACTGATTATAATGTTATCATAACGAGTCAACCAGAGCACTCAAGCATAACAGATTCAATTGAAGTCAATGCTCGCAAGCTTACTGAATTTGAGCTTCACATTCCCGGTATATACGAAATTACCTTGAACGGAAGTAGCATGAAAATTGAATATTTGCAGTAAATGGTATGTTACATCGCATAAAGACCATATTTTCAATAACAACACTCATTGTATATGGGGTGCTTGCCTTTTACATGCTCTCTATCCACAGAGAGCATGAGGACAAATACTCTTTTATACCCAAAAATGTAGATGCATATCATAGTCTTGGCGCTGGATACCCGGCAAATGGAACTGGTTGCACGACAGAACATAAAAGCCTAGGTAGAACAACCACAATCACGTGTAATGGAAATGCACATACCCAAAGCATGGGCTGGTATATACTAAAGCTTCCACGTGGAGTGAGCCCAGATATAGATGACTGTAATGTTAATATTTATTGTTACAATGGAAACAATATTAATCCTTTTCATCATTCTAATGTAGCACTGAATCGAATTTACATAATGGGTCAGGCAAACGGTCAGACTGCTAGTTTTTCTTTTACACGTCCTGCGGACTGGAATAGTTTCAGTTACTATATCCTCACCAATTTTTCTACTGAACGTAACTACGATGACCGTTGGTCAGGTAGAGCAGAAACTAAATTTGTCTGTGCGTGGACAGGAAAAGTAGCAACTAATAATGGCTCTGGGGGATCTCGGTGGCTATCCCCTGAGACCCAATGCGCTAATCCGCCTTATCCCCCACCACCTGATTGTACAGAAGGATGCGGAGGAACAATTACGGGCAGAGTGTACAACGCAGATACAAATGCAGGGATACAAGACGTCAACATAGAGGTATATAAATGGAGGGGCGCTATGTATTGGTGGGCTGATGAATTCTCTCCAGGCGCAAACGGTGTATATACTTATACAAATACCGCAAGTGATGCAGACACCTATACGTATTCTATACAAATAAATCCTCCCTATCGCGGGGGAGGGTCTATCCCATGGACGCAGGTTATTCCAACTAATCCAAATGGATATACAAATGTGCCGATTGGCTCAAACAATAGAAATTTTTCTTTGAGACCTCCATCAGTGGTCACTCCAACACCTACACTAACTCGCACTCCAACACCTACACTAACTCGCACTCCAACACCAACCACTGCACCACTCAATTATCGAATAAAAGCAACTGTCTTTGACGATACTGATCATGATGGTATTCGGGATATTGGTGAAACTCTGCATACGGTATCTCCACCTCCAACCAGAATTGCTGACCGGGGTTCAAGTTGTAGTAATCCCGCTACAAATTACACAGTAAGCGGAGGGGAATTAACACTCTCTTATGCTTCTGCTGCGGCACGGTGCTTTCAATTATTACCTAAAGTAGGGTATACACTGAGTACAGGAAATGTAAAAACCGTAGCACCAAGTGTTGCTATCACAACTGTGAATTTCGGCCTATATCCGACAGATGACCCACCGCCACCTCCAGGATTCACATATACAATACAAGGAACAGTGTATCAAGAGCAAAGTGATGATATGTGTAGTAGCTTACAGTCAATATCTGGCTCACCACAAACCAAAATTACACTGATATCATCAGTGGGTCCAGTTAACGATACTACTTTCAGTGGCAGAACTTATTTGTTAAGCGGACTAGCTAATCCATCTGACGTACCGTTTAGACTTGAAATATCTCGAACGGGATACTCTCTGAAAGCAGTCAAAATCGGAGCTGGAGGATGGGTAAATTATGAAGCATTAGGCAGTCAAGTTGAAATTCCCATCACAACTACACAGGTTGATTTTTGCCTAGAAAATGAGCCGACATCTCCCCCATGGTTTCAGAC
>DAOMRL010000050.1:0-6104 GCA_035445865.1 Candidatus Levyibacteriota bacterium | reverse complement strand
GGTGGTGGCGGTGGAGGAAGCTGGTAAATTTTTGATATATTTATAATTAATATGGAAAATCCAAAAAGCAATCTACAGCTAATGAATAAAAAGTATATTTTATTTATAGTTGTGGCTGTAATCTTTCTTTTATCGTGTTCATTTTTTCTTGGATATGTAACTAGTCAGGTAGTAAGTGATAAGACATCATTGAAGATGTTGGAAAATGATACACCAATGATGCCTCCTGAAAGTGTGCAAATATCTCCAGATCGGAAATATGCTATTCCTACACCTCCTGTATTTGTCCCTGCAGTAGCAAGAGATTCGAGCGATGCGTTGAGATATCGGTATTTATATGATCATAGTGGAATACCAATATTTGAAACTAAGATACCACCTGATTGGGCAGTATTTCGTTCTGATCGTTTTTCTCTTGTTATTGGTCCTACGCAAAGAATTTCCGAAGGGTATTTACAAGAAGTATATGGAATAGACATAGAAGTAATAAATAATAAAGAATTCACAAATATGGATCCGACTGATCTGAAAACATGGGAAGGAGCGGAAGGCGTACTATTGAGAGGATATTTACCTAGTCCTTTCCAAAAGGTGGAAATTAATAAAAATCACACAGTATGGGTAGCTAGTATATCGGGTGTGGGTTCGCATGATTGTTATTATCTTGCAGAAGATCTGTTTGGGTTTCTTATTTGTAGTTCAACAAATTCTCCTGAGCTTTCAATGATTGTTTCAAATTTTTATATACCTGAAGAATTTAAAAAAGAATGGGATGTATTTCGTAGGTAAAAGATAAGAAATAAAAAAATATTTATTTCAACAATTTTAATCCAGTTTCAGCATCTAACTCTCTTTCAAATTTTCCCTCAAGTTTAGTAATATGTATCTCTCCTGTACCTGAGATTTGCATACTATGCAGGTGTCCGCCAATTGTTGAGTAATCAGATTTACTGAGTGTTACATGTGCATGGAGCATTCTCTTTCCATCTGCAAAAGCAATATTTCCAGTGAGATTGAGCAACTCACACTCCTCTTCAATTACTGTTTTGATGTATTCTTTTTTTTGTAAGTCGTAATAACTTATCTCTGTTTTATCACATGCTCCTAATCCACTTACCCATCCAGCATTGATGTTTTGTTCTTTACAAAACGAAAGGATTTCAGCAACAACTTCTTCGCCTCTAAGAATACGCAGAATATGTTGAGTGTCAGTTGAATATATGATTTTCATTTATGCATCAAGTATATCTGGAAATGACATCCATTGGAAAGCTTCATCTGTTGGAAAGTTATTCTCTTCAAGATTATGGAGAGCTGATAGAACTGATCCTGCAGTACCCATTCCTATAACAGTAATCTTTCCATGGTCTAGTTGGATATCAGTAGGAGGAATACTGAAACGATGACTGGGGTTCTCTATACTTTCAAAGCTCAGTATTTCTTGTGCCTCATTCACTCTGTCTTCAGGACAATTAAATGTATAGAGCAAGATATCAGAGCGATCAGCCTCCATACTTTATTCTACCCTAAATGTGCATGATCATTCCAGGTATGTATTTTCCAGACTCCATCATCATCTCTTTCACAGTAGGTAATGCCAGTATTTACCGTTTTAAATGTCTCATCAAATCGATAAAATTCTTCGCCTGTTAATAACTCACGAAGAGTAATAAGTGCAATTATCATTCTGATTGTTCCTGCGTGTGCAACTACCATAATATTTTCTTCTTTAAAGATGGACAAGTAGTCAAAAAACTGTATTATTCTATTTCTAAATTCTGTTACATTTTCTTCGTCTTCGTAGTGCCAGTCTTGCAGTTTTGCATTTTTTCTTAGGATTTTTTTTATTTTTATAGCATCAGGATTATCAACTTTTTGTCCAATAAGAAGTGATGGGATTTTCCACTCTCCAAGTAAGTCAGTATAAAAAACTTTTTTGCTTAAAGATGAACTGATAATCTCTGCGGTTTGTTGAGCTCTAGTGTGATTACTTGAAATGATGATATCAATAGGAATATTCCTAAATCTATTTGAGACATTGCGAGCTTGTTGAATTCCTGTAGAAGATAGTGCTATAGAAGGATCAGAGTGATATCCTTTTGCTTTACTTTCTCCATGCCTGACAAAATAGAGTTTCATGTTACCTATTATAACACTCGATTATTTGAAACAAATTTGATATACATTGCTCTCTATACAGGATAGTTTTTCCCTGAATGGTATAATAAGTCACTATGAAAAGATTCCTTGGATTATTAATAATTATAGTTATAGGGATATTTGTTTTTCTGAACAGACAAAATATCCCACGGCCAGCCGTGCTTTCAGACCGTAATGTACAGTCTGATTCACAAAAAGTCACACCAAAAAGCATTGAAGCAGTAGAGTCAGTATTTGTTACATACTGGACACTAAATTCTGAAAGCTCACTGGAAGGTTATAATTCTGCCTACTACTTTGGTGTTGAGGCGAACGAACAAGGGATTAATAAAGATGAAATCGGATTTAGTCGGATCAATGCATTTTTAGAAAAAACAAAACATATTCCAAACAGATTTCTTGTAGTTCGAATGGTGGATAAAGAGGTAAATAGTGAAGTTTTAAAAGATGTTCAGGCACAAAAAAGAATTGCTGATGAATCAGTAGCTATTGCAAATGAATATGGGTTTGATGGAATTGTATTAGATTTTGAGATCTCAAGTATCTCTTTTGGAGCAGTGACTGATCGAGTGACCGCTTTTTATACTACTGCTTCAAAAGTAACAAAAAACAATAACTTACAATTTTACGTGACACTATATGGAGACACGTATTACCGTGTTCGAGCGTATGATGTGAAAAAAATAGGAGATCTGGCTGATCGGGTACTTATCATGTCTTATGATTTCCATAAATCCCGAGGTAATCCCGGACCAAACTTTCCTATGAGCGGAAAAGAAGAGTATGGGTATGATTTTCAAAAAATGATTTCAGATTTTTCAAATGATGTAGATATTGAGAAATTGGAAATAATCTTTGGAATGTTTGGGTATGACTGGGAAGTTGACGATGAAGGAAAGGCAACAGAATATGGAGATGCACTTTCTACACAGGAAATTACTCTGTCATATATTGATGATTGTTCACAGGCACGATGTGAATGGAAAAGAGATCTTCAGTCTCAAGAAGTTGTGATCTTATATGAAACAACAGACGGCACAAAACATACGGTGTGGATGGAAGACCGAGAATCTGCAAAACGGAAAAAAGAATATATACAGAACAAAGGCATCTCCAAAGTCTCCTATTGGGCATACTCCTACTTCAAGAAATAAAATTTGGTTGGTAAAGACTCCCTCATAATCTGAATCTATTCACATCTTTCTTACATGCTCTTCACTCATATCTTATGAGCTATCGTTATACTGTGTATACAGAGACGATATATTTTTAGCATGGTCAAGAAAAGCAGGGCAGGGACCATATTCAGTAGGCGAGATGGTGCTTCTCAAAAAAAGAGAGGCACCATTTTTGAAGGTGATCAAAAGCAAAACGATCATAATGGAAAAAATGGATTAAAACCTATGCCTATTATGACTGATACCCCTCCTCCACAGGAGGAGGGGAGAAGTGCTCCAGCAATACAACTGACACAGCTATCCCGTACGCTTGAGGAAATCTCAAAAACCTCAGCTCGAGTCATATATAGGATTAAAACAATATTTCCCTTTGTATTGTTTCCTGACGAAATAGTTGCGGATGAAGAAAAAGTAAGTGTAGTTATTGGAAATTTTTATAAAAGCGGATATTTGCGTAGTGTGATGATAAGAGATATTTCAACCATTAGTATCGATACAAGTCTTCTTTTTGCCTGCATGACAATTATAGATCGTAACTATATCCAAGACGCATTAGTAGTACAGTTTTTAAAAAAAGATGAAGCATTTAAAATGCGCAGAGTTTTGATGGGACTTGTTATTTCAGATCAAAATAAAGTAGATCTGAGCGCATATTCTACAGATGAATTATGTAAACATTTAGAGAGAATAGGAGCATCGCGAAGTGAAGACACGTACAATATTTAATCTTTAGAATTTAAGAGTGAATTGAGGAATGATGCGACAAGCGAAACAACTAAGCTAAAGGCAAGTGCCCATAAAAAGCTATCAACAACCAGTCCTTCAATAAAGAAGTCAGCAATTAGTACCATCAAAGCATTAATCACAAATGAGAAAAGTCCAAAGGTAAGTACTGTAATAGGAAGGGTTAGGATAGAAATAAAAGGTCGTACAAAAAGATTGAGTGTGCCAAGTACAATTGCAACGATACATGCAGTAAAGAAGGTATCAATCTCAACTCCAGGTAAAACATATCCGGTAACAAATACAGCGATTGTAGAAACGACCAAAGAGATAACTAAATTCATTATATATCCAGAATATCAGAAGAAATCTGAAAAAATCAAGTATTTTAAATCTTGTATCGTGAGATTTGAAGGCGATTTTGTGGTGCGTCTGGTGGAGCAATGAGAGAGTATAGAGATTCAAGCCCTCGGTGTATCCTTGCTTTTACTGTTCCTTTTGGTACATTTAGAATAGTTGCACAATTTGATTGGGTATAACCATCTCGATAGGTAAATAAAATGACCTCCTGTTGGGCAGGAGGGAGGCATGTAAGAGCAGGTATAATTTCATCAGTCATCGTTACATTATGAATCGCTATTTCTTCAGGTGAGGGAGAAGGATCTTTCAGTATGTCTGTGGAGTTTAGATCAAAAAAAACCTCATCTCTTTCTGAAAGTAGTTCTAATGACGTAAAAATTGGGGGTGAATTTTTCACACCCATACCATATTCTCTTCGTTTCCAGTCTTTAACCTCAAATCCGAGATTCCGATATAACAACCCCAGAGGGTTGCCATCAAATCTACCATTACTTTTGTGTAGTTTTAAAAATGCTTCTTGGACAATATCTTCGGCAGTGTGAGTAGGTACGCCTTGTCTAATAGCGGATCCAATTAAAGCATCTCGATATTGGTCTAGCAACTCCCAGTCTTTGGGATTTCCTCCTTTAATACCTTCGACACTAATACTACTCTCTTGAGATGAGGGTGAATACTGTTCTCTTTCCATAGGCTATTATACTTCCTTGTAAGCGAGGCAGTCAATATGAATTGTAAGAAATAGGAATTAAATCTGGAATACCCCTTGACGAAAATAAATTTATTGTGTAATATATCAACACACCTAAAAAAAAGGTGTTTTTATTTGGGGAAACTCATATGGCTGAAACATTTCAAAGAACAAAACCACACGTAAATATCGGTACCATCGGTCACGTCGATCATGGTAAGACCACGACAACTGCTGCAATTGCTACAGTTCTTTCTAAAAAAGGAACTTCAAAAGCAATGAAGTATGAAGACATCGATAACGCTCCTGAAGAAAAAGCTCGTGGAGTTACGATTAATATTTCTCACATCGAATACGAAACAGAAAAACGTCACTATGCGCATATTGATGCTCCAGGTCACGCAGATTACATCAAAAACATGATTACCGGTGCTGCACAAATGGATGGTGCTATCCTTGTAGTATCTGCAGCTGACGGACCAATGCCTCAGACTCGAGAACATATCCTTCTTGCTCGCCAAGTTGGTGTTCCTTCTATTGTAGTATACCTCAACAAATGTGACATGGTTGATGATCCAGAACTTCTTGATCTTGTTGAAATGGAAGTTCGTGAATTGCTTACAAAACAAAAATATGACGGTGATAACACTCCAATTATTCGTGGTTCATCTCTTAAAGCTCTTGAAGGGGATGCAGCATATGAAGAGAAAATTATGGAACTTATGAATGCAGTTGACGAATTTATCCCAACTCCAGAACGCCCAATTGATCAACCATTCCTTATGCCTGTTGAAGATGTTTTCTCTATCAAAGGTAGAGGGACAGTTGTTACCGGACGTATTGAGCGTGGTGTTGTTAAAGTAAACGAAACAGTACAAATTGTCGGTATTAAAGCTAACCAAGATAGTGTTGTTACCGGTGTTGAGATGTTTCGAAAACTTCTTGATGAAGGTCAAGCTGGAGATAACGTAGGATTACTTCTTCGAGGAATTGAA
>DAOMRL010000049.1:0-6352 GCA_035445865.1 Candidatus Levyibacteriota bacterium | reverse complement strand
GAAAAAAATATCTAGTTCCTCAACAATATTGGGAGTTACAAAGCAATGAGGTCAAAGATGCAATAAAAGACCTTGAATCGCCACGGGATATTTATGAATATGTGGTTAAAACACTTTCATATAACTACGATAAAGTAACCGGTGATAATACCCGAATTGGCGCAAAAGACACGCTCAAAAATCCAACAAATGCAGTATGTTTGGAGTTTACTGACCTTTTTGTAGCTCTTGCCAGAGCAAAAGGTATTCCGGCACGTTCTATTGAAGGATATGCACATACCGAAAATGACAGACTCCGCCCGTTATCGTTAGTAAAAGATGTCCTCCATGCATGGCCTGAGTATTATGATGATAAAAAGAAAGCCTGGGTTATGGTTGATCCTACATGGGGAAATACTACCGGCGGTACAGACTATTTTGATGTATTTGATTTTGACCATATTGTTTTTGTAAAAAAAGGGCTTGATAGTAAATATCCTATTCCTGCCGGAGGATACAAATTTGAAGCAGATACTAAAGATATTGATTTACAATTTGCAAAAAAAGAAGAGTTTGAAAAAACGTCATTTGTCAGTGTAAATACAACACTTCCGGAGCATGTTCTTTCTGCATTTCCTGCTCGTGGACATGTAGTCATTCAAAACACCGGTAATGCTGTATTACGTGATAAATCTGTTAAAATTTTAACTGATTTACCGCTCAGTCAAAATGAATTTGATATTGAGGTCTTGCCTCCATACGGAAAAATGGTCGTAATGCTTGATTTTGGAAGAGTACCGCTTTTGACAAACAAGATTTACCCCGTTACAATTCAGTTTGAAGGATATACTGAGAGAAAAGATATTCGTGTCAGTATATTTCCCCATCAAAATATCTTATTGTTGGGAGGAGGGATCATCGTTGGAATCATCATCATATCTATCATTGCCGGAGTCACCAGGCGTATACTTATACAAAAACGCGCACAATAAAATTATTTACGTTGGGAAAGCAAAAAATTTAAAAAAGCGAGTATCTTCTTATTTTTCTAAAAATGCACTTGATGCAAAAACACTCAAACTTGTTGGTGATATTGTAACTATTGACCATATTCAGGTTGGGTCAGAAGTTGAGGCATTTTTACTTGAGTCAGTTTTGATTAAAAAATATAAGCCGTTTTATAACATACAGCTCCAAGATGATAAATTTTTCCCGTATATTAAAATTTCCAAAGGAACTATTCCGTATCTTGTGATCACCAGAAAAAAAGAAGCAGACTCCGCCTATTATTTTGGCCCTTACACAAGTGCAAATGATTTAAAAATTATTCTTAAAGCACTAAGAAGAATTTTTCCGTTTCAATCTGTCAAAAATCACCCAAAAAGAAAATGTTTGTATTATCATCTTGGTCTATGTCCGTGTATTCCTGTAGTACCTGAAAATCTTAATGAATACAAAAAAAACCTTTCTCGTATCCGTCAGTTTTTAAACGGTAAAAAACAAACACTACAAAAAGAATTAAAGAAAGAACAACAGCAATGTATCCATGCAGAGGAATTTGAAAAAGCTGCCCTTATACAGCAAAAAATAGAGAGTATTGAACGATTGACAAGTGAACATTATTCACCGTTTCAGTATGCTGAAAAGCCAGATTTTTATTTTGAGCGACTCAAGACAGAGGTTGATTCACTGATCACTATTTTATCAAAACATGATCCTAGAGTTACAAAGCTTGAGCGCATCGAGTGTTATGACATCTCAAATATCCAAGGCAAACAGGCAACAGGATCAATGGTAGTACTTGTCAATGGTGACGTTTCTAAAAAGGATTATAGACGATTTAAAATAAAATCAAAAACAACTCCTGATGATTTTTTTATGATGAATGAGATGGTAACACGAAGACTTAAGAATGATTGGCCGTTACCTGATCTTTTTGTCATAGATGGGGGGAAAGGGCAAGTAAGTGCTGCTATGGGAGCACTGAGAAATGCGAATATCGACATCCCGCTCATTGGTCTTGCCAAACGTGAAGAAATTATTGTATTACCGATACCAATGTACGGAAATAAATATGATTTTGAAGAAATAAAGTTACCAAAAGAAACTCCCGGAATCAATATGCTCAGACGTATCCGTGATGAAGCCCACAGATTTGCCTTAACCTATCATAGGCTCCTCAGGAAAAAAAACATGCTTGAAATACTAAAGAAGTAACATACTGAATGATGAATTAAGTATGAAAAAGGGAGGACACTGTGGCCCTCCCCGAGACATCAGACCGCTATGGAGTGTAGTCTTCCGGTTCCCGGAAGTATGCATCAGGATCTTCCCGATATGGTCGAGTGTTCAAAGATCTCTCAAGCTGCGGAAACGAACTTGAGACTCCCATAACCTTGTTATGTACACTTCGAGCAGACTTCAGCTTCATTCGTAGCTCAGCCGGGATCTTCCTGTCCAGCTTTTGGTGCACAATAAATGTGCCATCGAAAAGAAGGAGTCCATTGAAACCTACTGGAATGTTCACTTCCTTGCCGCCAGAGAATGAAACAAGCAGCAAGTGATGATATCTGAACCTGACTGTGACCGATTCAGGAAGCGCATCGAACTGATACGTCTCCCATTCTCCTTCAGGTGTTTCCAAAAACATTTCCTGACTTGTGAACCCGACGAGACGATTCTTGCGCTGTCGCTTAGCCATGACTACCTCCATACACTAAAGCCGATACAATTATTTTACTAAAACTTTAACTCAAAATCAACTATAGGCTTATAATTATACTGTTTGATTGGTATGGTGAATCACTCTATAATAAAAGTAAGAAGAACAATTACGCATACTCTAAATTATGAAAGGCTTACTCCAATCCACCGTCATGAATGCCATTGGACTCTATGCAACCACACTGGTTGCAAGTGGACTTGTTATCAGAGGTGATTATATTATTTTTGCCGGTGCTTCTTTCACATTAGTAATTGTTAAGGCAATTTTGAAACCCCTTCTCAGTGTCTTTGTTTTTCCATTTGCATTTTTAAGCGTTGCAATTGTGATTGTCGTTTCAAATATCATAGGTCTATACATTGTTGCAGTCCTCTTTAAATCAATTTATGTAACTCCTTTTACCCTTACACTTTTTGGTTCAAATGGACTGAGTTTCCAGATAGGTGGTATTTTGTCATATGTAGTAATTTCTGGTATAATTGCCTTGGTCGTAAAAGCACTTGAATGGGTGTTTGATCTCAACTAATGGAAATTCTTTCAATTATTCATATTATTGTTTCTGTACTCCTTGTTGTATGTGTGTTGATGCAAACACGAGGAACAAGTGTCGGTATTGCATTTGGTGGAGGAAGTGAAACATACCGCAGTAAAAAAGGTGTAGAAAAGATATTATTTTACGGGACTATCATTTTAGCTGCAGTGTTTGCTGCTCTTTCAATTTTAAGACTTGTCCTTGGCTAGCACATTACTCAGTCACTTTTGCCCGATATGCGTACACTTCGAAAACGGTATTACTTCTGGCTTGTTAAAGCGTACATCAAACGATGGAAACGTACTATTCTCACATCATTGATCATTGGAATCATTATCAGTGGAAGTGGTATTTTGTTATTAAATTTTTATATCCGTCCCTCACTTGATAATAAAATTCAACGTATCGGAGTTTTTGGTATCTATACTCCGGAAAACTTACCTGAAAACATCATATCTGATGTAAGTTATGGGTTAACAGCGATCACTGAGAACGGATCCATAAAACCTGCTGCAGCACAGAGATGGGAAGTCAAACAAGATGGAAAAGAGTATGTATTTTATTTGAAAAAAAATCTTGTTTTTCATAACGGAGATGTGCTTAATGCTCATACGCTCCCACTTAGTTTTAAAGATGCACAAAAAAATGTTATTGATGACTACACAGTATCGTATTTACTTGATGCTCCGTACTCACCCTTTTTAGCAACAGTTGCAAAACCCATATTACACGAAGATTTTTCAGGACTTGGTAATTATATACTCCGTGACATAGAGCTCAATGCAGGATACATACAATCGCTTGTCCTTCAAGATAAAAATGACCGCTTACACAAAAAAATATTGTATTTTTATCCGACACAAGCAGCACTAAAAACAGCATATATGCTTGGAGAAGTAGACCAGGTATCAGGTGTTTTGTCTCCGCAACTTGAAGATAAAAACCTCTCTACATGGTCCAATACAACAGTTGAAAAAAAAGTAAACTATGACCAACTGGTAACTCTCTTTTACAATAATGCAGACTCAAATCTATCAAACAAAAAATATCGTCAGGCCCTAAACTACGCGCTTCCAGAATCATTTTCTGATGGACAAAGAGCATTTTCTCCTATTCCTCCAAACAGTATGTATTTTGCCCACGTTCCGAATTTTGGTATCTCAGACATTGATATTGCACGGGAAGTATTACAGACAAGTGGAGTTCCCTCAGATCATGTAATCGAAATCACTACTACGACAGATTTAGAAGAAACAGCACACGATCTTTCAAAACAATGGGAAAAAGCAGGGATTAAATCACGCATCAAAGTCATTGATGAAGTACACAAACTTGCCCCAAATTTCCATGTGTTATTGTACAAATACCGCTTACCTGTTGATCCTGATCAATATACATTTTGGCACTCTGACCAAGTAAATAACATTGGGAAATACAAAAATTTGCGAATTGATAAGTTGTTGGAAGATGGAAGATTAGAAATAGATTCTGATGAACGAATTACAATCTACGCAGACTTTCAAAAGTATCTGCTTGATGATGTACCAGCATCATTTCTCTATTTCCCCATGGAATACACTATTACGAGGAAATAACAGTTATTGTACCCGTTGGAAGGCCGTAAAATTCCCTATTTGATAGACAACGGTGTATCGCGAATCCTGCTTCATATCCTCAACCCGCTTGTTAAAAGCGTCAAGCGGATCATACCAATCTGTATTCAGAAATAAAATATAGTCAGCTTTTTCAATTCCATGTGGAACCACAAAGATATTTTCCCGTCGTGATAAATGAGAACCCAAGTTGTTAGTAGCAGCTACAGATTTACTCTGATCAATTGTTGCAAGAAATTTTTGTATCTCTTGTGCATATGGTCGTGGTTTTGTAAAAATATCCACATATGGCTGGTTGCCAAATGGTAGTGCTCCATACATCCACACACCTACAAAGGAAAAAAACAAACAATAATATATCAATAGTTTTGCAGGAATCTTTTTTACAAGTATACGAACTGCATAGATACTTGAGATCATTAAAAACGGAATAATCTCTGCGTTATATTGGTAATATGACGATCTGAAATTTGGATTATCAGCTAAAAGATTTTTTGTAATATCAGGAACAGCAAAAATCATATGTAATGGAGAGAGCAGTGGCAAAAAGCCTGACGGAAGTAATATCATTTTAAGATATTCAAATCCGTTATGTTGGAAAAAAACAGATAGTGTATTCACTGGATTGGTAACAATAGTAAGAACTGCACTTCCTAAGCTATCTCCAAATCCTGACAGAAATTGTACGGCGAAATGTTCTCCACCTCGAGCATCAGGAATAAAATGTTTCATTAGCAAATAAAATGTAAGCAGTGAACCAACAACAATTCCTGTACCCAATTTGAGATGTTTTTTGTATATCAAAAATCCTCCAAAGAGTGCCGTTATCAGATATACATTTTCTTTTGTTAAGACCGCCAAAATTACCATACAACACATTAAGCCAAACTTCTTTTGTATGAAAAAGTACCACATAGCAAGGAATAATGTAGTTACCAGCGTTACTGCATGAAAATCATAGAGATTTTGTTTTTGTACAAGTGGGTGGAGCAAATAACAAATACTCAGTATTAACGCCAGTGTTTTGTGATTAAGTACGCGCAATGCAATGTTGTATACAAAATATCCACCAAGAGCTAATACAACAGTTTGTACCAACAGTAACATTCTAGGGTCTGACCAAATGAGATAGAAAGGAGACAGCAAAATGAGAATAAAATCTGCATGAAATGCAAGACGGCTTATATTTTCCACTCCATCAGGGTTTGTGAACTGAAAAACTCTACCATGCATCGTATTCCATACTGTCTGATCCATATTTCCCAGATCAAACCTTCCCATAAAAAAATTAGTGTATTTGGTAAAGCTCACAAACGTAAAATATGCAATATATGAAGCGATTGCACTCCACAATATCACCATATGTGCGTGAATTTGTGTATATTTCCACCATTTTTGCATTTTTTTACTGTGATATAACCCGTAGCTGGCAAATAAGAATAAAAACTCACTTGCCATAAATCCAATCCGGGAAAAAAGCGCAATGAGTGATGTAATGGCAAGAGG
>DAOMRL010000048.1:4714-6414 GCA_035445865.1 Candidatus Levyibacteriota bacterium | reverse complement strand
TTCCCCATCTCTTTGCAGCTCGTCCTGTTTTTTTTCAAGATCATTCATTGTGAATAGTATAGCATTTCGTTACAATAGAATTACTGCCCATGAGACTCATCAAAAACTTTCATGATTTAGCTTCTACTCCTAACCGTAAAATTGTGCTTGAAATTTTAGAAGCAGGACTTGCTGCAATCCAACCCCTTATTGTCGTTAGGAAAAAATTTGCGCTCCATGGAAATATTTTAACTATTGCTGAGCATCAATATGACCTTCGTCATTTTGATAATGTATATTTACTTGGATTTGGCAAAGGGTCAGCAGGAATTTCAAAACAAATTGAAAACATTTTAGGAGATAAACTCAAAAAAGGGTACGTCATTGACACCTCACCTGAGCGATTTACCCGTAAAATTAACTTTACCTTAGGTACTCATCCTCTCCCCTCTCAGGAGAATTTTGATTTTACGAAAAAAGTCATTAAAGAGTATTCAGATCTTACTGATCGTGATCTTGTCCTTGTAGTCATCTGTGGTGGAGGATCTGCGATGCTTGTTGCGCCAACTGAGGGAGTTAGTCTCAACGAAAAGATATCTGTCAATAAAGCACTACTCAAATCCGGTGCAAATATTACTGAGATGAATACAGTCCGCAAACATCTCTCTGCTATAAAAGGAGGAGGACTTGCCAAAATATTATACCCTGCAACCGTTGCAAGCCTTATCTTTTCTGACGTACCGGGAAATGACCTTGCTTTTATTGCATCAGGTCCAACCGTACGGGATAAAACTAAAATCGCAGATGCGCAGAAATTAATTGATCAATACAAGCTGGCAGAAAAATTAGAAAGTACACTCAAAAAGCTGATTGAAACTCCGAAAGAACACAAATACTTTGCAAAAGTCAGAAATATCCTCATGCTCTCTAATTTATCGGCCTTACACGCCATGGAAAAAGAAGCACGAAAGCATGGACTAAAAGCAAGAATTTTTTCTGACACTTTTCAAGGTAAAGCCAAAGACGTAGGCAGAGAGCTTATCTCACGTACCCGACTTGGTGAGGTATTACTTGTAGGAGGGGAAACAACAGTCATTGTAACCGGAAATGGTATTGGAGGACGCAATCAAGAAGTCGTGCTTGCAAGTATTCCATTGATTGAAAATGAAAAAATTGTTGTTGCATCAATTGCTTCTGATGGCTGGGATAACTCTGCACACGCCGGAGCAATTGCTGATCACAAAACCCTTGATTATGAGATGAAGCATGACCTTGACCCGTATACATATATCCATAATAATGATAGTTACACCTATTTTGACAAAGTAGATGATGGGATCAAAACAGGAAGATTACCATCAAACGTTTCTGATTTGATAGTCATAATGAAAAAATGACACTCTGTACAAATTAATTCTATGGAACTTCACGAAAATAAATTACAAGAACTTGAGATGACAGCAGTTAAAATCCGAGAGCTTATTATCAACACACTGCTTGAAGCGGGAAGCGGACATAGTGCAGGACCTTTGGGGATGACTGATGTTTTCACTGCACTCTACTTTCATATCGCCAATATTAATCCCAAAGATCCTGATGATCCAGATCGGGACCGAATCGTACTCTCAAATGGGCATATTTGTCCTGTACAATACGTAACCATGGCTGTTCGTGGATATTTTCCAATCGAAGAATTAAAAACACTTCGCAAATTGGATAGC
>DAOMRL010000048.1:0-4687 GCA_035445865.1 Candidatus Levyibacteriota bacterium | reverse complement strand
ATTAGGAGAAGGATTATCACAGGCAATCGGAATGGCACTTGCTGCTAAGCTTGATAAAAAAGATCATCAGATTTACTGCCTCACATCTGACGGTGAACACCAAGAAGGAAATACGTGGGAAGCAGTGATGGCTGCAGCAAAATTTGAATTATCTAATCTGACCGTATTTATGGACCGCAATAATATACAAATTGACGGATCTACTGAAGATGTTATGCCACTTGAGACACTGCGATATAAATATGAAGCGTTTAACTGGAAAGTACTTGAAATAGATGGACATAATATACGTATGATAAATGATGCAGTACGTGAAGCTCGTGCAACTCATGAAAAACCTACCATGATTATTGCACACACAATCCCAGGAAAGGGTGTAAGCTTTATGGAGAATGATTATACGTGGCATGGCAAGCCGCCAAATGATGAAGAGGCTAAAAAAGCACTCAAAGAATTACGCACCCTACAGGGGAAGATCCGAGGTGAGCATGAATAAATAATATGAAAAATATTAGCTTAAAAAAAATCTATCTTTACTTTTTTTCTGCGCTTGGTCTGATTATGGTCATTATTGCAGGTGCACGAATGATCTCTCTTACACTCAAAACGTTTGTTCTCACTGAGGCTGATATCTATTATGAATATCCTGCACGACCAACAGTTTCTCCTGACATGAAGACAGAAGAACCTACCCAACAAGAGATTGAAGAGTATCAGGAAAAGCAAAGGACAGCACAAAGACAACGAGAACTAGCAGAATCATTATCTATGGTCTTAGTTGGTTTACCTGTTTATCTCTACCACTGGCGTGCAGTTAAAAAAGTGATGGAGGAAAAAGAGTAAGTATGTTAAATCCTGACTTACATTTAAACAAACATCTTTTTGACGATGATGTTGAAAAGTTGGCAACTCGTGATGGGTACGGTACGGGTATTGTTGAACTTGGAGAAAAAGACGAGAATGTTGTCGTACTTTCTGCTGATCTTACTGAGAGTACCCGAGCAAATGTTTTTGCGGAAAAGTTTCCGGAACGATTTTTTAATGTTGGAGTTGCCGAGCAAAACATGGCTGCTGTTGCTGCAGGGCTTGGAGTATCCGGAAAAACGGCATTTTTGTCATCATATGCTACATTTTCTCCGGGAAAAAATTGGGAAACTATCCGCACAACAGCCGTATATAACAATGCCAATGTAAAAGTTGCAGGACATCATGCGGGTGTTATGACAGGTCCTGACGGAGCAACTCATCAGGCAACAGAAGATATTGCAATTACTCGGTGTTGGCCAGGAATTGATATCTTTGTCCCTTGTGATGCAATTGAAGCTAAAAAAGCAACAATCGCTGCAGGTAAAAAATATGGACCAGTATATTTACGATATAGCAGGGACAAAACACCAAGTATCACAACTGCAAAAACACCCTTTGATCGAGGAAAAATTGAGACATTTTGGGTCACAGAAAAACCACAGGCTGTTATTTTTGCAACAGGATATATGCTGTATTATGCGCTCGTTGCTGCCAAAGAATTACAAAAAGATGACATTCATGTATTGGTTGCTAATGTAGCAACAATAAAACCGCTTGATGAACATGCTATTATAGATTTAGTCAAAAAAACCGGAGCAGCAGTTACTGTTGAAGATCATCAAGTTATGGGAGGACTCGGAGGAGCAATTGCTGAAACTACAGCAAAACATTTGCCAACTCCCATAGAGTTTGTCGGTCTGCGTGACACATTTGCTGAATCAGGCACACCGGAGGAGTTAATTAAAAAATATAAAATGGATACACCGGCAATTAAAAAAGCAGTACATACAGTCATTGGCCGTAAATAATACTTTTTAAGCACCAAATTCCAAATTATGAGCAATCTACTCGATGATTTAAAACAACAATGGAACGGGGAAATCCGCAGTGATGAGGAAACACTAAAAAAGCACTCTCGTGATGCGAGTATTTTTGAAATAACTCCTGAGGTTGTTGTTGTACCAAAAGACTCTGAAGAAATTCAGTCACTGGTATCGTTTGTAAATACCAACAAAAAAGAGTATCCAAATACCTCTCT
Organism: Candidatus Levyibacteriota bacterium; assembly: GCA_035445865.1. Classification (GTDB taxonomy): domain Bacteria; phylum Patescibacteriota; class Microgenomatia; order Levybacterales; family GWA1-39-11; genus JBDHUV01. The sequence goes on along the minus strand of DAOMRL010000048.1, from coordinate 2,622 downwards.
TACTCCACGAGCAGCAGGAACTGATATGAGCGGAGGAACACTTACTAACTCTATCTCCGTCAGTATGGAGCAATTTACTACTATTCCTGAGGTCGGAAAAGATTATGCCGTAACACAACCTGGCGTATTTTATCGCAATTTTGAACGAGAAATACTCAAACACGATCTTATGTATCCTCCTTACACCTCCTCTCGCAATTTATGCACTGTGGGGGGGATGGTAGCAAATAACTCTGCAGGAGAAAAATCATTACAATATGGAAAAGCAAAAGACTTTGTTCTTGAGTTAAAAGCAGTACTTTCTGATGGAAAAGAGTATCACTTTAAAAAGCTCTCAAAAAATGAGCTTGAAAAAAAGATTGCACAAAATGACTTTGAAGGAAAGCTCTATAAAAAGATCTGGAAGTTACTTGATAAAAACAAAGACGTCATCCATAAATCCCGGCCCACCGTCTCAAAAGACTCTACAGGATACAATATCTGGGACACCTGGGATGGAGAACACTTCGATATGACAAAGCTACTTACCGGTTCACAAGGAACATTAGGAATTGTAACTGAGATTAAATTTAGAGTACTTCCTGAAATTCATAAAAAAGGATTACTCGTTATTTACATGAGAAATTACGACAGTCTACCTGAAATAGTCCAAACAGTACTCAAACACAAACCTGCAAGTTTTGAATCATTTGATCACCATACAATGAGACTCGGCCTCAAATATTATTATGGATTTGCAAAATCAGTCCACACAGATTTTCTCGGAGCAACAAAAGCCTACGTACCTGAGTTATGGAATGTTGCAAAAAACGGGATGCCAAAAATGGTACTGTTGGTTGAATATGAAGACGAAAATTTACACACGATTCACGAAAAAATAAAAACTCTTAAAAAAGAGCTATCAGTGTTTTCTAATGTCTATACAAAGGTAACTCATAATAAAAATGAACGAGATAAATACTGGGCACTGCGAAGAGAGAGTTTTAATCTGCTCCGTCAGAGAGTCAAAGGCATGAACGCTGCACCGTTTATTGATGACACGTGTGTAGATCCAAAAGTGTTACCTGAAATGTTCCCTAAGTTGTATAAAATTTTAGATGACTCAAAACTGCTTTATACAATTGCAGGACATATTGGAGACGGTAATTTCCACATCATTCCGCTTATGAATCTCTCTAAAAAAGAAGAGCGTGATAAAATCTACGAAGTTGCAGATAAAGTATTTGATCTTGTACTCAGTTATGGCGGTTCAATATCAGGTGAACACAATGATGGTATTGTCAGAAGCCCGTATCTGAAAAAAGTATATGGAGAAACTGTTTACACGATTTTTAAAGATATAAAAGAGGCATTTGATCCGCTTACTATTTTTAATCCTCATAAAAAAATTGGAGTTACCAAAGAATATGCTGAAAAAAACATGATATCATCAACTGAAGTAAAATTTATTAAAGATTACAAATAATATATGGATATCCATCATCTATTACTTCTGGGACATCTTGTCGGAATTGCTCTTGGAGTAGGAGGAGCAACGATTAGTGATATTTTCTTTTTTAGGTCGCTTAGAGACGGTGTTATTTCAAAAGATGAATTTGCTACATTTCAACTTCTCTCAAAAATAGTTATGACTGGATTTGCCTTACTGTTTATATCAGGATTTGGTTTTGTTGTGTTACATGTTGTAAATACCGGATCATTTGCAGGTCTGGCTGGAAAAGTAATCGCAAAAGCTGTGATTGTACTCATAATCTTAATTAACAGCCAAGTTCTTCACCATAAAGTCATGCCTTTGTTAAAAAACAATATAGGAAATACTATCCAGCCTATACTTGAAAAACATTCAGTGTTAATTTTAACCAGTGGAGCAATTTCCGGTGTATCATGGTACACAACATTATTACTCGGATCATGGAGAGGACTATCAACTCCGTATGAAATAATACTGCTACTCTATACAATTGTCGTCAGTTCAGCTATTATCGGAGCAAATATTGTAGGATTTAAACGGCTTAAATATATATACCTCAAAAAAAATACTTCTTCACCTTCTACACAATAATTTCTTTTAATACTGACGCAAGCTTGTCTGAATCATGGCGGATAATACTTCGTTTTAAAGTGTCACCTTTTTGAGGCTCTATTTCTTCGTCAAGTAATAAAGCTGCGCGCACAACCTCAACAGATTTGGGAAGATTATATGAAGCAATATCGTCTTTCACAGGAATTGAGTGTTCTTGTGCATACTTTTCAATGACAGATTTTGAGAAATTGAGATCATTATTTAATAACACAGTAGAGATACGCGAAGTAGGAATATATGTATTTAGAACATCAAGATAATCTGAAATTGTATAGTTATAAGTCTCTCCATATTTTGTCATGAGGTTACCGATAAAAACAAGCTTTGCCGGTGAATCCATAATCGCTTCACACACACCATCAACGATAAGATTTGCAATTGTATTTGTATAAAAATCCCCAGGACCTAAAAAGATATAATCAGCTGTACGGATTGCTTTTGCAGCTTTTGGGCTGATCGTTGCACGAGGGGTGGTGTACATTTCAGCAATTTTGAGCTTTCCATCATGTTTTGGCTCGTCAATCTCATGTTCTCCTACT
>DAOMRL010000047.1:0-6479 GCA_035445865.1 Candidatus Levyibacteriota bacterium | reverse complement strand
CGGTACCAGACAACAGATTGCAAATTTTGAACCTATTATTGGAGTTACAGTTGATACAGAAAAAGTAGGTATTTGGGGACATAGTAACGGTGGACATATTTCTTTAGCAGTACTTGCGATAACAGGTCACAATGTGCCTACAGTACTGTGGAACCCGGTAACCAAGCCATTTCCCTATAGCATTTTGTATTTTACTGATGAATTTGATGATGAAGGAAAAGCGTTGCGGAAAGTAGTCGCAGATTTTGAGGTAGAGTATGATGTTTTTAACTACTCACCTGCCAAGTATTATGAGTGGATTACTGCGCCAATTCAGCTTCATCAGGCAATCAATGACGAGGCAGTACCAGTACGGTGGAATGATCAATTTGCAACCTCAATGGAGGATGCTAAAAAGGATATAGAGTATTTTAAATACCCAGGAGAAAATCATAATTTTAACCTAGGCTCGTGGGAAGATGCTATAGAAAGAAGTATAGAATTTTACGAAGATCAGTTTGAAACCTCAGAGTAGTATAACTAAACATACCCGGTAATTTGACAGATAGCCTATAATATGATATTATTTTGAATATTGTTTAATAGTGCTCATTAACAATCCTGCTGTGTTTGTAGTTCTCATCTTCTGAGAACCTTTGTTTTCATATTACAATTTGGGTGAGAGGCTTGGTGGCCTGTCTATAGATTTATTTCCCGACTCGTTCTCGGGCCTAGCTCTTTTATGTCTAGATAGGCTACCAATCGTTTTACTCAAGTAAGTTAATCTTTTTATACTTGGATTCAGGGTACCCAACATATTTGACATGAACTTTGAATTATTCTTTTTAAGTTCGTGCCAAGTGGCACAACCTGCCTCGGCAGATTTCCGAGGTTAGCTTAGAGGGAGACCATTATGTTCTTTTACACAGAGCAGATCCTTGTACGGTATGGTATAGGGTATGCAGTTCTTTATAGATATCGTAACGACGGTGTCTATACTCCTTACCGTGGGCAAGATGGTAAGGTGCTCAAGTATTCTTCTGAGGAAGATGCAATAGAGGCACATGCCTGCCCTGATTTTGCAGACTGTCCTTGGATGTTCTTTGGTCGTCCTGATATGCAGAGCCGTGTATATGATGATCAACAACTGGTGTATGGCCCAGTTTTAGCTATCTCTTCCTGGGAAGAAGAGATGAAGATTGAGGCATAACGATCATTTTTAAAGCCCTCCAGTCCGCCTTATGGTGGCACTTGAGGGCTTAACATTTACAAGCGCAGATTAGGTGGAGAATTTTTTTCAATAATTCAACAGTAACTTACTAAAATACTTTTAATTATTTTTTTCACGTTATAACTAATTTACCTAATTTTTGTCCCGACGAAATCTATTTTTGGGAAAGTTTTGCGGATTTCATCCCAGTATTTATCAGCAAGTTTTGAGGCATATTTTCCGTATTGTCCACCCTCTGAGTTAGCACACAATCTCAATTCAAAATCTCTCATAATTTCTCTGATTTTTTCACCTTTTGTATTAAATTCATCTTGCCATTTTTCAGGCTGCATGACGTATTGGTCGTGAACTTCTTTGAATTCTTCCAGCACTTCTTTATACTGTTCATTCATCATCTGGATGTATTCCTTGTATTTTGCTTTTGCCATTTTAACTTTCCTATTCTAACAAAGAGTGCTAGTATTTGTCGATGTTGAAATACAAGTGTGGATACAGTATTATTCTGGATAAGGCAAAAACTATGAAAAAAGTTATTATTGTTACAATCTGTTTGTTGATAGGAATAGGCGGATTTTTTATTTTTCAGGAACGTTTTCCTGCCAATCAATTATCCCAGAGAGCGCTTGAAAAAGTCCAGGATGCAGGTGGAGGACTGGTAGCACAAGTCCATCCGTTATCTATAGACGCACTGCGTAATGGGGAATACCCCGGAAGTGATTTTGTCATAGAACAGCAACTTGATCCTGGGGTAAATTATACTCGTGCAATTGTTTCATACAAATCTGAAGGTCTTAAAATTTATGGATTGCTTACTGTGCCATCCGGTCAAAAACCGGCAACAGGCTGGCCAGTGGTAATTTTTAATCATGGATATATCGCGCCTAGCGAGTATCGGACAACTGAGAGATATGTTGCATATCAAGATACCTTTGCACGAAATGGATATATCACCTTTAAATCTGATTATCGTGGACACGGTAACTCCGAAGGACAACCTGCCGGTGGATATGGCTCTAATGGATATACCATTGATGTACTCAATGGACTTGCAAGTGTAAAACGATATCCTGACACAGATAAAAATAGAATAGGATTGTGGGGACACTCGATGGGTGGATTTATCACGCTTCGCAGTATGGTTGCACGAGATGATATAAAAGCAGGAGTCATTTGGGCAGGTGTAGTAGCTGATTATCCTGAACTGATCAATAATTGGCGCAGGCGTATTTCTCCTTCCCAACCAATACCATCCGGTGCTAGACGTTGGAGAGATATTTTGACACAAGAATATGGTGAGCCAGATAATGCTAATCCGCTTTGGAAAAGTCTGTCAGCAAACAACTATTTGCATGAGATCTCAGGACCAGTGCAGATTCATCACGGAACAGCGGATACATCAGTACCGGTAGCTTTCTCTCAACAACTTGAAAAACAGTTACAGACAGCAGGTAAAACTGTGGAATATTATGAATATCCCGGCGATGATCATAATCTTACGGCAAACTTTAATACTGCAATTCAACGCTCTCTAGAGTTTTTTGACACATACGTTAAAAACAACTAATTTTCTGATTTACCAATATCTGTTGTTATAAATATCCTATAATTTGATTGATCTCCTCTTCCGTGATAAAATTGAGCACATGAAAAAATATATTATTGCATTAAGTTGTCTATTAGTACTGTCAATTATTGGAACAGGACTTTTTGTGGTCGAAAGACAGAATAGACATCTCAGTCTGACTGAACTTGTCCCGTCTGTTACTCAATATCTTCCTTCAATAACGCCTACTCCAAATGTACAGGTAAAAACCCCGCCTGATAGATATGTAATCCCATCTGCATCATATGTAGGGCAGACATTTAATAACTGTGGTCCTGCAACACTGTCTATGGTCATGTCATATTTTGGTACACAGGTATCTCAAGACGAGTTGCGTGAGCAAATGCGCCCGTTTAATAATCCTGCAGGGGGAGTAGATGATAAATCGGTATTTGCAGCCGAATTTGTTGAGTATGCACAAAAATATGGATTTGAAAGTGTTGCTCGACCAAATGGAGATCTACAAATGCTCAAAAAGCTCATTGCAAATGATATTCCGGTTGTACTACGCACGTGGTTACACCCAAATGAAGATATTGGTCATTTCAGAATAGTTCGTGGATATGACGATGCTCGTCAAGTATTTATCCAAGATGATTCATATGAAGGCAGAAATTTAGAGTACGCATATACCACATTTGATGAGATGTGGAAACCATTTAACTATGGATATATTCTGGTGTATCCAAAAGATAAAGCTGATATAGTGGCGGCAATTGTTGGCGAAAACATGGATGAAAAAGTAGCATATACCAATGCAAAAACACGTGCAGAAGCAAACCTTGGTAATAATCCAAACTCAGCATATGATCTTTTTAATCTCTCTACTGCATATTTTCATCTGGATGATATGCAAAAAAGTGTAGAATATTATGAAAGAGCACAAGCGGCAATATTACCTGCACGGATGTTGTGGTATCAGATTGAGCCATTACAAGCATATGGAGCAGTAGGTGATCATGAACGGGTGTTTGCATTGACTGATTGGATTATCAGAAATAACAACGTTGCATTTTCTGAAATGTATATATTACGGGGAAAAAGTTATCAAGCGCAAGGCAATATCGATGCAGCACGAGCTGAATTTGAAAAAGCGGTGTATTATAATAAAAATCTGACAACTGCAAAAGAAGCCTTAAACATTTTGTAAAGGAAGTTTTTACTTTTAAATTGTTAATTTTTAATCATGTATCAAATTCTTTTATATTACAAATATATACCTATCAACAGTCCTGAGCAGCTGATTAAACAGCAACGGAAATTGTGTGAGAAATTAGGTTTAAAAGGGAGAATTATTGTTGCCAAAGAAGGGATTAACGGAACAGTAGAGGGCACAATAGAAAATACCGAAAAATATATTGCTGAAATGGTCAAAGACCCACGATTTAGAGATATTCACTGGAAAAAAAGTGATGGAATTGGTGATGCGTTTCCGAAACTGCGAGTACGGGTGCGAAATGAGATTGTGAGTACTCATCTTGCTGAGCGTGATGTAGATCCTCGGTTTACAACTGGTAAGTACTTAGAGCCAGAAGAGTTGCATGAGTGGATCCATGGTCCAAACAAACGTGAATTTTATATCATAGATATGCGCAATGACTTTGAATATGCAGTTGGTCATTTTGAAAATTCTTTATTTCCTAGCTTACAATATTTTCGCAATCTTCCCGGACAAATTGAAAAGTTAGCCCATCTCAAAAACAAAACAATTTTAACAGTCTGTACTGGTGGTGTACGATGTGAAAAAGCGTCAGGATTTTTACTGACTCAAGGTTTTAATAATGTATATCAACTCAAAGGAGGGATCGTGTCGTATATGGAAAAATATCCTAACTTAGATTTTAAAGGAAAGTTATATGTATTTGATAAACGGCTTGTCATGGGTTTTAATACTGACGCTCCTGAACATGAAGTAATTGGAAAGTGTGTTAAATGTGGTAATAAAAGTGAACGGATGATCAATTGTATCAATGATGAATGTTCTCGTCACTTTATTTTATGCAAAGACTGTTCTAATCCTGTGACAGGTCGTCTGTTATGTCCAATGGGATGTAGGCCACCGGAAGCAAGACATATCTCATAAAGTATTTATTTGAATTATCTGGCAAATTCAAGTACGCTAAGAGAATCATGGATCCAACCATTTCTCCCCAATCAAATCCTCCTATCTTACCTGTATCACGTTTTCAGCTGTTACAAAATCCTAAAATTATTATCCTTGTACTAGGTGTTTTTGCAGTAATTATTGGTGGTTTTTTATTCTTTTCTTTACGTTCAAATAATTCGGATGTACCGGATCAATCAGACGAACAGACACAGGTTCCTTCAATTACAATTTCTCCAACTCCTGGTGTTGAACAAGTAGAGTCAGTATATGCAGATAGTTTTTTCACATTTGACTATCCGGACGATTGGACTGTACATTCACAGACAACAACTGACGCAACAATTGTGATTTTTCAAGAGCAAAACCTTTCAGAAAAAAGACCAGTATATATGATTACATATGACACGTCACCTCAGACACTTGAAGAACGAGTTGAATTTTTGTCTACAAATAATTTCAGAAGAAGCGTAGTATTACACACAAATATTCCTTTTATTCGATTGCAAGGAACAATGCCTTTTCGTCAGATAGATGGTGAGCTTGCTGAAGTGACAACGCAAGAAGCAAGTCTGTATGCTCGTCTAAATGGCAAGTATGTAACGATCAAATATTTATACACAGGAGATCAAAGAGATGAGAGTCTTGAGTCACTATTTAGTTCTTTTATCGAACAGACACAGTTCCGTGTCCTTGATCAATAGTTCCTCCCCATTCAACGACAGTAAATCCATTACGTTCAGGTATAGTCTTGGGGATTGGTAATGGTTCAACTGAATACGGTACTTGTATTCCTTTAAAGTATGCGAGTACATGGATAAAGGTGTCAGGTGACGGAGTGATATCAACTTTATCTACCTCTTGTTTTTGCTGGTCATTGAGTACGGAGAAAAAGATATACGGACTGTCTAATTTTTGCAGTTCAGGTATCCAGTACTCTAAGAATTCTCCTTTCTCAAAATCATTTAAGCCAAATTGAGTCAGTAATAAAGAGAGTTTTGGTTCTAATTCTGTCATAGGAATAAAAACTCCGTTGGTTGGTTTTGAAGGTTTTGTAACTTCAGTTTCATAGAAGAGATAGTGATATGTTGTATTGTTGTAATGAAGTACACCATTTGGAAATGCACGAACATTTTTCCAACCTGTATCTTCAGGATAATGTGGGTCACTCACAATAACTTTTCCTGGGACATCAAGCTTAACATCCACGAATGTTGCGATGAGCGGGTAAAAATACAGAACTGGTTTTGCCCAGCAATACGTTTGACAATCAGGGTTATTTACTCGGGCTTTCCATCCTGAATATTGATCTTTAATATAAAAAGTGCATTTCATGCCATCAGGACGGCTTGTATCTCCTGCAGGACAGTCATTTGTCATGATGCTCGGATCACAGGCACATGAACTTCCTGAACAAAACATGACTTTGCTTTCCAACCCAGGGCAACTACATTGATTGCTTGCTTCAACTGGTGAGTGAGATTGGCAACAGTTAGTACAAGAAGTTGGAGGAGGTGGCGGCGGTGGAGGTGGAGGATCCCCAGGGTTATCAATGACAACAC